>NZ_JBQCGW010000225.1:0-26033 GCF_051955275.1 Pseudobacter sp.
GATGTACCGCGCAGGTGCAGGCAATCTTACCCTCATCGATGGCGCTGCGCTTGGGATCAAAGTGGATGGAAGAACTATCGGTACAAATATTGAGGAGCTTACGCTGCTCCGTCAAAGACCAGTGAAAGAAAGAAGACAGTCACGCATCAACAGCAATTCCTCCATCAGTAACAGCATCGAGTATACTGTATTGCTGAAACAGCGGGAACAAACCGATACCATTTCCTTCCGTGTGTTTGATAATGGTTGTGCTTTCCGTTACCAGCCCGCAGGTTTTCAGCACACTCAAGTGCACGAAGAGCTCACTTCTTTCAATTTTCCATCAGACGCACGGATCTGGTATTTTGAAAGGAACAATAGCTGGAAACTGAAATCCTATGCAGGCCTCTGGCTTCAGACAACACCTGATAAACTTCCCACCGTTTCTTCCCAGGGGCCAATTCAGGGTAAACCACTGGTGGCAGAACTGCCCGGTAATAAACTGATGGTGATCACGGAAGCTGCCCTGTATGGCTACAGCGGCATGCGATTGAAAGCTATCGGCAATAATGCCGTGCAGGTGAACTTTACGGAAGAAGCCGGCTTTGCCATCAACAAAAAAACAGAAACTCCCTGGCGTGTGATCCTGTTTGCCAATGACCTCAATGAACTGGTGAACAACAAGGTGATCGAATATCTCAACCCATTGCCTGATTCCGGTCTTTTTGCCGACCGGACTTATATCAAACCCGGCGTTTCCGTATGGAGCTGGATCTCCCGCAATGAGGCGAATTATATGGAACCCGCAGAAGAAATGAAGTTCATCGATGCTGCTGCCCGTCTGAATTTTCAGTACACCATGATCGATGAAGGGTGGGAGACCAAATGGCCGCAGAAATGGCAACAACTGGAAGAGCTCTGCGTGTATGGTGCTAAAAAGAAAGTAGGCGTATGGGTATGGAAACATTCCAGAGATATACTGGATCCTTTGCAAAGAGACCTTTTCCTGGATAGTGTGCGTGATGCCGGTGCCGTGGGCATCAAAACCGACTTCATGAACAGTGAAGAAAAAAGTTTCATCGATTTTGAGATCGGATTGTTACAGGCCTGCGCCAAAAGAAAACTGCTGGTTAATTTCCACGGTTGTCATGCGCCCACCGGCGAAAGCACTACCTACCCGAATGAGCTTACCCGCGAAGGCATCCGCGGCATGGAACTTAATATCATGAACGAGCCGATCCCTGCCTGGCACAATGCAGCCCTGCCTTTTACCAGGTTCCTCTGTGGTCATGGCGATTATACTCCGGCCTTCTTCAGCAATAAAGCCAATACAACTTATACGCATCAGCTTGCATTGCTGTATGTATTCAACTCTCCGTTCCAATGTATTGCCGAAAATCCGGTTGCGCTGTTGAATAATCCTGTATACAAACCCATACTCCCACTCCTGAAAACTTTACCTGTAACCTGGGACCAGACCATTGTGTTACGCGGCAGCGAAATAGGAAAGTTGGCGGCATTCGCCCGCAGGAAAGGAACCGACTGGTATGTAGCCGTGATCAATGGCACTGACAGTGCCGTAAAATATAAACTTCATCCTGCTTTCATTCAGAGCAGGCCTGCCGGAAAAGTGACCGTGATATCCGATGCCCCTGATGGCTCCGGATTCATTAAAAGCAAACAATCCCTGAAACCCAGTACCCTGGAAGAATTTACGATCCCTGCCAATGGAGGACTGGTGATACAGATAAAGAAGTGATACCCGATTATGAAACAACGATTGCTCAGACATTGCCTGCTGTTTTTTTTAATAACGCTGCCTGCAAGCGGTACGTTCGCCCAGCTGAATGTATCGGTAGACAAGAAAGATATTGTGATCAAAAGCGGCAATCGCAGTTACATCTTCACGCCAACATTCACCATTCTCAATAATGCTGCTGATCCGGGCATGGCACTCAAACCTGCCGGACTTAAAAAAGTAGAGTACAATGTGCTCACCTGGAAAGTAACGGACAGCAGTAAAAACGATTTCAAACAAAAGAAGATCGGCGCTGCTATGGCCGGTGATGGATTTGACGACCGCATCCTGCGTACGAAATCCGAATGGCGCACTGCCAATATCTTCAATGCCGGAGAAAGAACCGTTATAAAAGCAACCGGCACGCGTAATAACAAAGACACCGTATTCTTTATTTTCCCTGCCTCACCCAAATATGTTTTAACCGCTTATCTTTTAAAGAATAATCCGTACCCTTCTTTACATTTTTCATTTAATCCAACTGTACCGGGGTATTACAGCATTGGTTATACCGGTGCTCCTGCATTCAAAGAAGAGAGAGCTGCAGCTATCTGGCAGCCACTCATCTGGCAGGAGAAACGCATTCCTGATGCAGCTTACCTGACACCGGCTTTCATGGCCACGCTGCCATCAACATTTGTGAATGATGGCGTCAATACCATCGGTGTGCTGGCTGCATCCAAAGAGATCCCTTTTCAGCCCTTGCCCACACTGCCGAACAGCCGTTTCGGAATTGCACTGGTCAATGAACAGAAACAGTTGCAGCCGCAGATCTATGCGCCCATACCGGGAGGAAATCTCTCTAAAATGGAAGCAGGACAGGTTTTTGATTTTACCTGTCACCTGGTGGTCATGCCAAAGCCCATCAACCAGGCTTACGAGGAACTGGCCAGGACCGTTTTCGGATTTAAAGATTTTCGTCGCAATGATATTGCTTCCCTGAACACTGCCCTGGATAATATGGTGGACTATTCATTGTCACAATACGCCTGGTTTGTAGACAGTCTCAAGGGCTGTGCCTATTCAACGGACGTGCCGGGAGCGGTGAAGAATGTATCCAGCCTCAATCCCCTGGAACTGGCGCTGGTGCGGGATGATTCCGTGATGTTTGAGAAGAGGGCTTACCCGCTGATGGAATTCATGCTTTCGCGCGAGAAATTTCTTTTTGCATTGGACAGCACGCAGAAGATCCAGAGCCCGAGCCGTAAAATGAAAGGGCCTATCGCACCATTGTCTGAGCTGCTGGCACTATACGATGTGTTTGGAAAGAAGAATCCCTTTTACCTGCAGTTGGCGCAACGCGAGTACAATACAGCTCGTGTGCGTAATATGGATTACAAGGAAGTTGGAAAGAACTGGATCAATGATATGTGGCTCTACAAAGCCACAGGCGATAAAAAGTTCCTGCAGGCCAGTATCGATGGCGCTGATAAATACCTGACACAAAGGATCGATAAAGCACAGACTGCTTTCAATGATCCCATGCAAACAGGTTATTTTTTCTGGCCCACTTTCACCGGCCGCTGGATAGAGTTCCTGCAATTGTTTGAACTGACTGGCCATGATCGCTACCTGCAGGCAGCTCGCGAAGGCGCGCGCAATTACACCATGTTCACCTGGATGGTGCCTGCCGTGCCTGATACCATGATCACGGTCAACAAAGGAGGCAAGGCCCCGATGTACTGGTACCTGCGCTCCAAAGGTCATCAACAAATGTATTACCCGGAAGAGCAGGCTCCCGCCTGGAGACTCTCCGAGATCGGGCTCACTCCTGAGTCTTCCGGAACTTCAACCGGGCATCGTGGCATCTTCATGGCCAACTATGCACCCTGGATGCTCAGGCTGGGCTACTATACAAAGGATACATTCCTGATGCAGGTGGCCAAAGCCGCTATTATCGGGCGTTACCGGAATTTCCCTGGTTACCATATCAATACGGAAAGAACCACCGCTTATGAGAAATTCGATTTCCCGCTCCATGAGCACAAGGAGCAAAGCGTGAATTCTTTTCATTATAATCATATCCTGCCCATGGCCAGCATGCTGCTGGATTACCTGGTAACGGATGCTTTTGTGCGCAGCAATGCGCAGATCAATTTCCCGGCAGAATATATGGAAGGGTATGCCTACCTCCAGAATAAAATGTATGGTGCACAGAAGGGAAAATTCTTTACAGAAAATGATGTACAGCTCTGGATGCCGGCCCGCCTGTTGACGATAGCCAGCACAGAACTCAATTATATTGCAGCACGCAAAGAGAATAAATTACTACTGGCCTTCACCAATCAGTCCGGCAGACCGGTAACCACCCGCGTAAGCATCGATCCTTCACTGGTGAAATTGAATAAGCCTGCTCATCTCACTTCGTTCACTGATAAACAAAAAATGAATATCAGTGATAGCAGTTTCTCCATCACCGTCCCCGCCAATGGTATTACAGCGGTAAGCATTGAAGGTGTTACCATCCGGTCTGTGTTTCAGCAACAGATCCTCAACAGGGATTATACAGCTGCTGACCGGGATTACGTGAAGCTGAAAGAGGGTAATGCCCATGCTATGCTGCTGCAACTGGGTAAATACGACAGGAGGCTGTATGTATACCTGGAAGCTGATGATAACAAATTCAGCAAGGTCTCATTGAATTTCACATTGTCTAACGGGCAAAAACAAACGATCCAGGACCAGGCTTATCCCTTTGAATTCACCGTGCCGGCAGGAGCGGCAGGTCCCGTTTCTTTTTACCTTTCACTCACCGGTGTGGATGGAAACGTACAACAAAGTGAAACCGTAACAATCGGGAAATAAAAACTGAATGAAGCGTTATACCACCATATTGCTCTTACTGTTCTTACTACCTGTGTTGGGTAAGTGCCAGTCAATTATGAACGGCGACTGGGACTTTGCACTGGACCCGGTGAAAGCAGGAGAGCAGCAGCAGTGGTACGCTACAGCATTCTCCACAGCAGGGTTTGATAAAGTGAGATTGCCCCACTGTTATTCCGTAGACAGGCGATATGCCATGTACACAGGTACGGCCTGGTATTTCAAAAAGTTCAGCGCGTCTGCGGTGCAGCCCGGTTTCAGAGCCTTCCTGCGTTTCGATGCCGTGTTCTACAAAACCACCGTGTGGCTGAATGGCAGGATTGCCGGATCACATGAAGGAGGTTATACGCCTTTTGAACTGGATGTTACAGAACTGTTGCAGGCGAAGAACCAGTTGGCGGTATCGGTAAATAATGAATGGGACACCACCACTATTCCTGGAGCTAAAACAGACAATCAGTTTTCACGGGCAGATCATAGTCAATTGTATGCATGGATCAATTATGGCGGCATCACAAGACCGGTAGAGCTGGTTATCCGTCCGGATGTACGCATCAGGAATGTGCAGGTGATCGCGGAGCCTGACCAGGCAAAGGGCAATGCACGGATCCGTATAAAAACATTCATCGATAACCGGTCTGCGCAGCCAGTGCAGGTGCCGGTCAATGCAACTGTTTATTTTGATGCTCAGCCGCTGAGCGTTCGCTTCAAAAACACAAAAGCAGCTGTGCAGGCAAACGGACAGGCAGTTGTACTCATTGAAACAGTCCTGCCAGCTGCTATTGTCAAACGCTGGAATCCTGATGAACCGCACCTCTATAAAGCAGAGGTAAGAACTGACAGGGATACATTTTCTACAGTATTCGGGATCCGCAGCATCAAGGTGGAAGGAGCTAAGCTATTGTTGAATGGTGAGCCTATCCGCAGAGGCGGCTGTAACAGGCCGCTCGATTATCCCGGTTATGGAAGTATCGATCCAGAGCCTGTACTGGAAAAAGACATGCAGCTGATCAAGGAAGGCAATATGGATTTTTCCCGGATCAGTCATTATCCGGTTTCGGAAGAAATGCTCAACCGGGCAGACCGCAATGGCATGCTGATCATTGCCGAAGCTGGCAACTGGCAGATGACGCCCAGCCAGATGGCCAATCCGGCTATGAGGAAGAAATTCCAACAACAAATGCAGGAGATGATGGAGCGCCACTGGAACCATCCCTGCATCATCGCTTATAGTCTGGGTAACGAATTTCAATCGCAGACTCCGGAAGGGCAATCCTGGGTAAAGGATATGAGTGCCTTTGTGAAAACACTGGATTCTACACGCCTCATCACTTTTGCCAGCTTCAATGTATGGCGTGATTATGTAAAGAAACCGGAAGATGAAGCCTCGCAGTATGTAGACTTTGTCAGCGCCAATATATACGGCAATCATCTTAAGATCCTGCAGCGCATCCATGAGCTCTATCCTGACAAGCCTGTTTACATCAGCGAATTTGGTATCCGGTCTGGTGAAAAGAGATCTGAAGAAGAGCGTATCACTTATTTCCGGAATGCAGTACGGGATATCCGTGCCTGTGATTATGTAACGGGCGCTTCGGTATGGACATTCAATGATTATCTCAGCAGGTACCCGGGAACAGATGCGGATGGTTATCGCGCCTGGGGGCTGGTAACGCCGGATCGTAAACCGCGCGATAGCTACAGGTTTTTGCAGGATGAATTTGCACCGCTGCTGATTGAGGGGATGCTATGGAAAGAGGGAAAGCTCAGTGTGGTACTGCAATCCCGGAAAGACTTTCCTGCTTACACCCTGCGCAATTACCAGCTGCGTTATGGCAACAAAACAGTGCCATTGAAGGTGATGAAACCAGGGGACCGGCAGCAGCTGGAAATTTCAACTGACAATAAAGAACTCGGCATTTCAATAATAAATCCACAGGGATTTACAGTGATTCAAAAAATATATAAACCATAGAACACCTTATTCAATTATTCTATAACAGGTAAAGATGAAAGTAGACAAGAACAGTACAGGCAGCAAACGTTCCTTTGTGAACCGTGAGATTCAGGCAGATCTGATTGTGACTGGTGGCGGACTTTCCGGCGTTTGCTGCGCCATCACAGCCGCACGCCAGGGTTGTAAAGTAGTGCTGGTGCAGGACAGGCCCGTACTTGGCGGCAATTGCAGCAGTGAAGTGCGCCTCTGGGTTTTGGGCGCCACCTCGCATATGGGAAACAATAATCGCTGGGCCAGGGAAGGAGGCGTGATTGATGAGATCCTGGTGGAAAATACCTACCGGAATCCGGAAGGCAATGCCGTGATCCTGGACATGCTGCTGCTGGATAAAGTTTCTCAGGAACCCAATATCACCCTGCTGCTGAATACTGCCGTATATGATGTGGTAAAGAAAGATGAAAAGACCATTCAATCCGTAAAAGCATTCTGCAGTCAGAACCAGACTGAATATAATTTATCCGCTCCCTTGTTCTGTGATGCTTCCGGCGATGGAGTAGTGGGCTTCCTTTCCGGTGCTGCCTTCCGCATGGGCGCTGAGAGCACGGAAGAGTTCGGCGAAAAGTTTGCACCTACCGAAGAGTATGGCGAACTGCTCGGACACACTTTGTATTTCTACAGTAAGGATACAGGACGGCCTGTAAATTTCATCCCGCCAGCATTTGCGCTGGAGGATATTACAAAGATCCCCCGTTTCAAAAGCTTCAATGCGCAGGAGTTCGGTTGCAAGCTCTGGTGGATCGAATATGGAGGAAGACTCGATACCGTCCACGATACAGAGCAGATAAAATGGGAGCTCTGGAAAGTTGTGTATGGCGTCTGGAACTATATCAAAAATTCAGGAAATTTCCCCGAAGCAGCGAACCTCACCCTGGAATGGGTGGGGACTATCCCCGGTAAAAGGGAGAGCCGCCGTTTTGAAGGCGATTATATGCTGGTGCAGCAGGATATTGTGGAGCAACGCACACATGAAGATGCCGTGGCCTTTGGAGGTTGGAGCATCGATCTGCATCCTGCCGATGGTGTGTTCAGTGAGAAGCCCGGTTGCAATCAATGGCATGCAAAAGGCATTTACCAGATCCCATACCGTACACTCTACAGTAAGAATATCAGCAATCTCTTCCTGGCAGGCCGTGTGATCAGCGCTTCGCATGTGGCATTCGGCTCCACACGCGTGATGGCCACTGCTGCCTATGTATCACAGGCAGTGGGTATGGCGGCTGCCATCTGTAAAGAAGAGCAGGTGCTGCCGGCTGATATCATCAAAAAAAATCATATCGCTGCGTTGCAGGAAAGGTTGCTGAAAACCGGACAGTATATTCCGGGCATGGCGTTGACTGATAAAAAGGATAAGGTACAGTCCGCCACCATCAAAGCTTCCAGCGAGCTGCTGTTGCAGGAATTACCGGAAGGGAATTTCCTGAAACGGCTCAACCTGTCGCTTGCGCAGATGGTGCCATTGCAGGCAGGGAAGATCGAACCCTTCGTGATCCATGCAGAGTCGGAAACTGAAACTACACTGCAAGTGGAGTTGCGTATCAGCAGCAAGACAGGCAATCATACCCCCGATATCACACTGGCTGCACAGGAAGTGAGTATCCATCCCGGCCGCAATTGCATACAGCTTGCCTTTGATGCTGTGATGGAGGAACCAGGTTACGCTTTCCTTACCATTATAAAGAACCCGCTGGTGCAGCTGCACCATACACAGAAACGCGTTACAGGTATCCTTTCTGTGTTCAACACTATTAACAAGGCCGTATCCAACTACGGCAAACAAACACCGCCTGAGCATATCGGCATGGACGCTTTTGAGTTCTGGTGCCCGCAACGCAGGCCTGAAGGGCATAATATCGCATTCAAGTATCCGTGCTCTCCGGAGATCTTCAAGGCGGATAATATCCGCAACGGGATCGACAGGCCAACGAGCCAACCCAATGCCTGGGTGGCCGACTGGAAGGATGCTGCTCCAAAACTTACCATTGAATGGAAGGAGCCGCAGTCCATCAATCATATCGATCTGTTCTTTGATGCCGATTATGACCACCCGATGGAATCCGTACTGATGCATCATCCGGAAACCAATATGCCTTTCTGCGTAAGGAACTACCAGGTAAAGGACACAGCAGGTAATGTTATAGCCATGAAAAAAGACAATTACCATACGCACAACGCCATCAGCCTGGAGCAGCCTGTATTGACGGATAAGCTCATCATTGAACTGGAGCATCCTTCCAGCGATGTGCCTGCGGCGGTGTTTGCAGTAAGATGTTATTGATCGGACGGTTATCTTTCTTCAATGGGGCATTTCTTTCGGGAATGCTCCTTTTTTTATTTCCGCAGTGCCCAGTCGCCCGCGTCCCGCGAGTGACTTCTATTCCGTCGCCTCCCCGCGACACGGCGTTCGCCAGAGGCGAACAAATATTTGTCACTCGCGCGGACGCGAGCGACCGCTCCCCGCGTACAGGCAACAGACTTTTGAGAAAACCTCCCAGCTTTTTATTGTGTGTGCCTGCACTTTTATTTTCACTACAGGTATTGTAGTAAGATGTTGACGACGCATTAGAATTGAATTAAATTGAGTTTAAAACTGCGTTTATGTATTGCCGGTATATCTATTTTTTAATGTGCTGTTGATTTTTGAAATCCAAAAAAAATATACTTTCGCTGCACCTTTCCATTGAAACTATCACCCCTGATCAAGTCTGCCAGCCTGGTCAAACAAACTTTCGTTGTCTGAGCTCCGTACGGGTTCAGCATGGAATCTTTTTATTTATGAAAAACATACTGAACCCCCTCCAGTTCAGGCACTTTTTGTTGTGCCTGCTAGTCTGCTCGTGCAGTAATCTCTTTGCCCAATCCAATCCCGGCGGCGTCAGCGGCGCTCTTGTATGGTTAAAAGGAAACCAGGGCGTAACTACGAATGGTAATAATGTTACCTCCTGGACCAACCAGTCCGGTCCCGTGAATTTCATTGGCAAGGGCAATCCGCAGCTCAGCAATGCCCAGGTGAATTTTCAGCCCGCCATCGTTTTCAGCGGCAGCAATTCACTTACCAGTACTGCCACTTTACTGGCTCCCAACAGTGCTTACACAAAATTCGTTGTATTCAAGTACGACACGGATAACACCAATAACCTGGTGAGTGCCGGTCCTGGAGCACCGGGGCATGCCCTCTACGGTGCCAACACCACAACGGACGTGATCCTGTGGCATGACGGGAAGCTGCTGGCCGCCTCAAATGTGGTGACCAATTCTAAATTCTACATGGCCACTGCGGGCTTCAACAGTGGTGTGGCTAACGGTACCTTTATCAATGTGGATGGCGCCAACAAAGCAGCCATGAATGCCAGTAAAGGATATGGGGCTAGCTATATGCAGATCGGCGCATACCGCGATGGGAACAACCTCGCGGGCCGCATCGCTGAAGTGATCGTTTACCCCACTGCCATGACCAGCACCGCTAATGCCACCAGGCAGATCCAGTCTTACCTGGCTATCAAATACGGGATCACGGCGGCACATAATTATCTCGCTTCAAACGCAGCAGTGGTTTATGATGCCAGTACTTTCAATTACAATATCGCGGGCCTCGGCAGGGATGATAACTCGTCTCTCTACCAGAAGCAGAGCCGGAATATCAATGAAGGCAACCAGGTGCTGATGACCCTCGGTTCACTGGCCGCCAGCAATAATGGCAATACAGCCACCATCACCAATGACAGGCAATTCCTGATCTGGGGTGATAACAATGGCGCTTTCAACAGTACTTCAACCATCACCGGCTGGACAAGCTTGAATACCCGCCTCAACAGGATCTGGAAATTACAGAACACCGGTTCCTTCTCCCAGCAGGTAACAATGTATGTTCCTACAGCTGCCTTCACTTCATTGCCGGGCAGCAATCCTTATCTGATCTATAATACCAGCAATACTTTGAATGGCGGAGGCACCATGGTGGCCTCTTCCGGCACCGCCAATATCGGTGGTGTGGCGCATACCGCCTATACCGTGACCTTCCCCACCACAGGAACATTGTATTTCAGCTTTGCTGCCAAAACAGTGAACCCTGGCAGTGTGGCCGGTGCTACCGTATGGCTGAGAGCGGATGCAGGGATGAGTACTTCAGGAAATAATATCCTTAACTGGACCAACCAGGTGAATGCTGCCAACAGTTTCAATGGCACCGGCAATCCCCAGTTGTCAGCCAGCGATGTTAACTTCAATCCTGGTGTGCGTTTCAGCGGAAGCAACTATCTTACCAGTACAGGCAATACCCTCACCGGTAACAGTGCCTATACCAAATTTGTGGTATTCAAATATGATGGTTCTGCCACCAACAATATCGTGTCTTCTCCGTCCGGCGGTAACAATGCTTTTTTCGGCAGTAACAGCACCACAAATATTCACCTCTGGCATAGCGGTAATATCCTGAGTGCTAACAATTCGGTTAGTGCTAACCGTTACTATATGGCTACGGGTGGATTCACACGAAGCCTCACAGGCGGCACCTATATCAATATCGATGGGGCCAATACCATTACCGGAACTTCTTCTGCTGCCTATGTTACCTCAGGTACCCAGCTGGGAGCCCATACCAACGCTGCCCATCTGAACGGAAGGATCGCGGAAGTGATCATTTTCCCAAGCTCCCTGGGTAATACTTCCTTGAACACAAGAAAGATCGAAAGTTATCTGGGTGTGAAGTACGGATTACCTGTCAGGCATGATTATATCGCTTCCGATGCTACGGTCACTTATACAATTGCCACCTTCGGTAATCATATCGCAGGTATCGGTCGAGACGACAGTACCGCACTTTACCAGAAGCAGGGAAGGAGCGTCAACCCCGGCACATTGCAGGTGCTGATGGCTGTCAATGCCTATGCTGCTTCCAATCAGCAGAACACAGGTGTGATCCCTGCCGATAAACAATTTCTGATCTGGGGTGATAATGCGGCTGCACATAGCACCAGCACCATGACCGGCTGGACTACTGTGAACACCCGCCTGAACAGGATCTGGAAACTCAGGAATACCAATGGTTTCAATCAGCAGGTGACCGTTTATTTCCCGGCAACAGGGTTGATCAACCTGCCTGGTACCAATCCATACCTCGTTTACAATACCAGCGCAACCCTGGCTGGTGGCGGTACTGAAGTTCCTGTAGCTTCTACCGTTACCATTGAAGGAGTAGTGCATAAAGGATTTACAGTGACCTTCCCTGCAGGCACTAGTGAACTGTATTTCACATTCGCTTCCAAAGCCATTCAACCTGCCGGTGTAGCCGGTGCGGCCGTATGGCTCCGTCCGGATGCAGGTCTGAATACAACCGGCACCACTGTTACCAACTGGATAAACCAGGTGAATCCGAACAACAGCTTCACGAATACCGGAACACCCACGTATGCAGCCAGTAATCTGAACTTCCATCCCGGTGTTACTTTCAACGGTAGCAGCTACCTCACCAGTGCAGCGATCGTAACTCCGGCTAACAGTAACTATACAAAGTTTGTGGTGTTCAAATATGATAATGCCACCACAACCAACAATATCATTTCTGCCGGTAACTCAGGTAACAGCGCCATCTACGCTAACAGCACTGCTACCAATATCGTGCTCTGGCATTCCTCGCCAACTCTAACCGCTGCCAACGTAGTGGATATGTCGCGCTATTACCTGGCAACGGGTGGTTTCAACAGTGGCACCACCAACGGTATGTTCATCAATGTGAACGGTACAAACCGTGCGCAGATGACCAGCTCCGCTGCCTATACCGCTTCTGACCTTCAGTTAGGTGCCTATGGCGGTGGAAATAACCTCAATGGACGCATTGCCGAGGTGATCGTATATCCAACTGCGTTAGGTACTGCAACAGTTCCTACCCGGAGGATCCAGAGTTATCTTGGTGTAAAATATGGTCTTACACTGGGGCATAATTACCTGGCTTCAAATGGAACTACCACCACGTATGATATCTCAACGCATGCCGCCAATATTGCCGGTATCGGTCGGGACGACAATGCAGACCTGAAACAGCTTCAGGGCAGGAGCAACGTAACAACGGCAGAGCAGATCACGGTGGCAGTGGGCGCTGTAGCGGCCTCCAATGAAGAGAACCTGAATACTATTGCCAGCGACAACCAGTTCCTGGTTTGGGGTGATGATAATGCATCCATCACCATTACCATGCCTGTTACCGGTTTCACCAATGTGAACAATCGTTTTGCAAGGGTATGGAAACTGCAGAATACAGGTAGCTTCAACCAGCAGGTGACTGTTTATATTCCCACTGCAGCATTGAATGGTCTTACCAATACCACCAAGTATCTTATCTACAATACCAGTGCAATGCTGGCTGGAGCAGGTACAGAAGTGGCTGCCAATGCCAGCGCCACTATCGGTGGCGTGCCTCACACTGGCTTCAGGCTTACATTCCCCACAACAGGTACGTTGTATTTCAGCTTCGGCAGTTATGCCGTGCATCCCGGCGCTGTGAATGGCGCTGATGTATGGCTGAGAAGCGATGCAGGTGTGAACCTCACCGGCAGCAATGTAACCAGTTGGGTGAATCAACGCAATACCAACAACAACTTTACTTCAACCGGAACTGTACAATACAGCCCTGCAGCTGCCAACTTCAATCCTACTATGATCTATAGCGGCAGCAGCTATTTCTCCAGTGCCAGTAACGTGACCACCGTCAATACCGGTAACTATACCAAGTTTGTAGTGTTCCGTTCTGCCGAAGGAACGGGTGGCCGAAACCTGATGAGCGCCTACAATGGCAACCCGGGTACAGCCATGCATACGGCAGACAATTCATTCATTATCCGGAATGCAACGCTTTCCAATGCTACTCCGGTATCTTCCCTCAATTCAGGAAAACAATGGCTGGGTACACAGGTGTTCAACAGGGGAGTGACCAATGGGACCCTGCTGCGTTTGAATGGCGCTTCCAGTCTTTCTGTTACCGATAACTCAACGCATAGTGTTGACAGATTGCAGATCGGTGCTTACGGCAGCAGCAATTTCCTCTCGGCAGGAAGTAATATTGCCGAAGCCATCATGTATAATTCAGCATTGCCTGTTGCCGATTACAGAAGGGTGGAATCCTACCTGGCTGTGAAATATGGCCTCACTTTGCAGAATGATTACCTGAACACCAATTCAACAACCATTTATACCCTTGCCGGATATCCTGACCATGTTGCAGGTATCGGCCTGGATGCCAATACGGGCCTGGATCAGCGTCAGAGCAAGAGCGCAGATCCGGGGAATCAGGTGGTAATGGCATTGGGCCAGCTTGCTGAAAGCAATGAAGCAAACACCAATACTTTCGCTGCCAATCTTCAGCACCTGACCTGGGGTGATAACAATGGCGCCGGCTTCCTCTACGATGCAGGCATCAGCCAGAAGAGACTGCTCAGAACATGGAAACTGCAGAACTCAGGCAGCTTCAACCAGGCCGTGACTGTTTACTATCCTGTAGCAGGTCTTTACGGGCTGGGCGAAACACCTTCACTCATTTACGGTACGCTTTCCTCTCTCGATGATGGCAGCGCTACCCGCGTAAGTGCAGGTAGCCCTGTTCAGATCAACGGAGAATCATACCATGCTTTCCAGCTGACCTTCCCTGTTACCGGAACACAGTATTTCTCCTTTGCAGGAACCATCACTCCCGAGATCTGCGGAAACGGCATCGATGATGACCTGGATGGTTATATCGACAACCTCGATGTGACCTGTTCACCCATTCCTCCATGTACTGCTACTGCGCCGGCACTCACCAACTTCTCCATCACACAGGAATGGGTTACTACTCCTGCCAATAACCTGGCAGCATCCGCATCACCCACAGTGGCTGATCTGGATGGAGATGGTATGCCCGAAATCCTGGTAGTGAGAGCGGCAGGTGCTGGCATCACCGTATTCAAGGGCGATGGCTCCAATGCAAGCAAGAACACCGTTGATTATAATATTCAATTACCTGTCCGTGCAAGCCAGTCCACCATGCAGGCTGCTGTGGCAGATGTTGACAGGGACGGAGTTCCCGAAGTGGTAGTGGTTGGCAATGATGCATATGTTTATGTGTTCAACAACGTATCCGGCAGCACTTCCAATTACAAATTCAGGAGCGCTGATACCGTAACTACTTACTTCAGGAATGGTTCTCCCCGTATTGCAGATATCGATGAAGATGGAACACCGGAGATCATTGTTGGTCTGGATGTATTCCAGTTCGACTTCGCAAGAGGCCTTCTGGTGAAAGCTGTGATCGGAGTGCCAGGCCCTGCAGGCAGAACAGGACGTGCCGCTGAATGGGGCTGTGATGTGGTAGTGATAGATATCATGCCCAACAATCCCGGTAAAGAGATCGTTGCCGGATCGAGAGTATATGGCGTCAACCTGAATACCGGGGTGACCACTACACTCGCCAACCTCAGTACCATAGCGGGTACCAGCCTGATACCGGCTGGCAGTGATGGACCTACTGCAGTGGCTGACCTGGACCTGGATGGACAACTGGATATCACTTATCCTACCGGTACGCACCTGGTGATCTGGGACCCTGTTGCAGGAGTGATGAAGATGCGTGCTGCCTATAATAACAATGGTACAGAGTTCGCAAGAGGCATGCCTACCATTGCGAATGTATACAATGAAAAAGTGCTCAACGGTGCGGCTACTGACCTGCCTGAAGTACTTTTCAACTGTGACTTCAACATGCATGCTTTCAATCTCAATAAACTCACCGGCTCCGTATGGAGCCTGGCTACCACTGATGGTTCCGGTGAAACAGGTGTAACTGCCTTCGATCTGAACGGTGATGGTATCCTCGAGATCGTTTACAACGATGAGACCAATATCCGTGTGATCAATGGTAATACCGCCACTCCCGCCAATATCGCTACCTATGCTTCAGGTACTGCTACCTGGATGGAGCACCCTGTAGTGGTGGATGTTGACAATGACGGTTCTGCTGAATTTGTTTGCGTATCCGGTGCCACTACTGCATTCACAGGTAATCTACGTGTGTTCGGCGCAACAGCGGGTACCACAGTGTGGCAGAATACCAGGAAGATCTGGAATGGCCGCGGCTACCGCGCGAGAGGTATCAACGATGACCTCACCGTTCCTGTGAAAGAACAGAATATTCTCCTGCAGTATCCTGCCGGTTCCGGCAGATATCCGCTGAATATTTTCAACGGTCAGGCTGATGAGCGCCTGCTGGATCCAGGTATCGTGGCAACATCCGATATGGCTGTGTCTGACCTGGAAGTACTGAACAGCGAAACTTCCTGTGAGTTCACGCCGGCAGCTGCTAAACTAGCCTTCACCATTTCCAATAACGGATCTGCTGCCGCTTCTGCCGGAGAACCCCTTCGTTTCTATCTGGGTGATCCCCGTAAAGCAGGTGCAGTGCGTCTTCCGGTTACCCGGACCCTGCAATCCAGCCTCACGGTTGGTGCTTCACTGAAGGATACCGTTACCCTCAACCTGAGCACATACACGGCTCCTTACAGGATTTATATTGTAACAAATGATAATGGAACAGCCACCATTCCTTTTACGCTGCCGCTTTCAAACGCCAATGCAAGGGAATGTGATTACGAAAACAATATCGATTCAGTGGTACTGAACCCCGTGCCTGCCGACCTCGGCAATCTCTCTGCCACTTATCCTTCAGCCAGCGCCAGCATCCGTTCTGTGGACAGGGCGTGGCTGGGAATAAATGCTCCCGATGCAGAATGTACACCTGATGAGAATGATGATGCAGACGGACTGGTAATGACCAGTGGTTCCACCAATGGAAATGGCTCCAAAGCAACTCCGTGGATCGTGAAAGGCATAGATACTGAATGCAAATTCACCATCACTGTAAATGGAAACGGCGATCCGAAGCCTGTTTATTGGGCAGCATGGTTTGATGCCGACGGGAACGGAAGCTTCACGGATGACCTGGATGTATTCACCAGCGGCGAACTGACACATGGCAGCCCTGTAAGTACCAACTTCTCCTTCATTGTGCCTCCGGCTATCGGAGCTACCAATGGCGCGGTTCGTATCATCGCCACTTCTGTGGACCCTGCTTTCTCCAAAGGGATGAATGGTACCGGTAATTTCGTGAATGGTGAAGTGGAAGATTTTTATATCACTTATGCATGGCCGTTACCTGTAACGCTTACTGCTTTCACTGCTGCACCCACTGCAAACTGTACTGTTCAGCTGAAATGGAATACCAGCATGGAGCAGAATAGCAGCCATTTCAATATCGAAGTATACAACGGTAAGGAATTCGTTACCCTGGCTACTGTACCTTCTTACAATATCGCAACAGGAGCCAACTACAGCTTTGTTCATAACGATGTGCAGGAAGGTGATGTGAATTACCGCCTGAAACATTTCGATATCGATGGGAAGCACCAGTACAGCCGCGTGGTGACTGCTAAAGTAACCTGCAGCAATATCGCCATCCGCCTCACACCGAATCCTGTATCAGAAACAGGTGTGATCAGCGGACTGAGAGCAGGCGATAGGGTAGCCTTATTCAATGCCGATGGTAAACTGGCAATGGAACAGGTTGTTTCAGGAGCCCAGTATATTATCAATGTGAAGAAACTGCCTTCTGGTGTGTATATGGCACAGATCATCCGTAACGGTACGGCTGTGACCACCATCAAAGTGGTGAAGAAATAAGCGTGTTGATGTTCTGATAAATTCCCTCTGACGGGGCTGACCTGAACGGTTGGCCCCGTTTTGTTTCGCAGTGCCCGGTAGCCCGCCTGGGGCGAGTTGCTTCTATTTTTTCGCCTCTGGCGAACACCGTGTTGCCGGGAGGCGACGGAATTGAAGTCACTCGCGGGGATGAGCGACCGGCAACTCCCCGATCAAATCGGATATGCCGTAATGCTCTTGGTCTCAGATAATACAAAGAAACTTTGCACGGTTGTGATATTCGGCAGTTTTGCCAGCTTATTCCGGTAGAAATCATGATATGCATCCATATCACTCGTGGCAACGCGAAGGATGAAATCGAATGTCCCCGTCATCTGAAAACATTCCATCACCTCCGGGAACTTACTCACTTCTTTTTCAAATTTGGCCAGGGTTTCAGCTGTATGATTGTGCAGCAGCACCTGCGAAAATGCAATTAAGCTCTTGTTCACTTTTTTTCTGTCGAGTATGGCCACCACCCGTTTGATATACCCTTCTTCTTTCAAACGCCTGATCCGCTCATGAACAGTTGCCAGTGATTTGTTCAGCTGGAAGGCAATCTCCTTATTGGTAAGGGATGCATCTTTTTGAAGAATCCTGAGGATATTCAGGTCGAGTTCATCCAAATCTGCCTTGCTCATAATGGAAAAAGTAATAGTTATACCGATGCAAATGCTTCAAAATCCGGATAAAATTACAAAAAATAGCCAGTTTTCCATAAAAATTACGGCGTTTTGGATCATCTATTGGAATTAAGAGAGCCGTTTCTCAATTTTATGGAGGTTGTAAAACAACAATATGTAAACAAGATAATGTAGTGTATGATCCATCAGTTTTGCTATACGAATAATGAACAGGTGCTGCTGGCACTGGTAGCCAGGGGAGATCAGAAGGCGTTCTCCCTGATCATGGAGAAGTACACTTCATTCATCAATCACCAGCTCTCTTCTTACCTCAAAGATTCCATGAAGGCAGAAGAAATATCGCAGGATGTTTTCATGAGTTTGTGGAAGCACCGCGACAAGCTCCCTGCGCTCCAGAACTTTCCCGGATTTGTATATGTGGTCACCAGGAACAAAGTGAGGCAGTGGAAGAAGCGGGAAGTGTCTATGACCGAACTCACAGAAGATCGCTCACAATATGCCGATCCTGCCGTTGAACTCAAAGAATTACATTCCCTTTTACACAAAGGCATCGAAATGCTTCCCGCCAAACGAAAGGAGGTTTTCAAGCTCAGCCGTCTCGAAGGTCTGAGCATCGATGAAATTGCAGCAGCACTGAAACTGTCCAGGAACACCATCCGGGAGCATATCCGTGAAGCCCTTGCCTTCCTCCGCGCCTGGATCCCACAGTGCTTCGCAGATTTGGATTATATGCAGGCAGGACAAAGGCGCAAGACGGCCGTTGCCGCCTGATCACGTGGGTTATTTTAATTTATCGCATTATAAAGAAAAGGCGTCCCGATTGAGACGCCTTTCTTATTTCCGCAAAACGGTGAACATTTATTTATTCACCTGAATGCAGTGTGTTACCATATGCGTAACCTGTTTGAATGATTTTCCATTGTGTGTGCCAGGTGTTTTCAGCACTTTCACCACCTCCAGCATATGCATGCCGGGCTGAATGGTTGCGCAGGATACTTTACCCTGCTCATCGCTGTACAGCGTTCTTTCCCATCCATCAGGAGAGATCACCAAAACTTTGGCTTTGGCAACAGGTGCGCCTTCCATGTATACTTGCAGGTGGAGCGGGCTTGCTACTTTTCCTGCTTCAACCGGTGGCTGTACAGCCAGGAAGGTAGATTTGGAGAGCATTTCATTACCGGCCTTACCTACATTCACTGAGGCTGTTGCATAATATTCGATCTTTCCTTCGTTGTAAATATCGGCAACGGTATGTGCAATAGATAAAGTGTAACTGCCTTCAGTGGCTGGTGTGAACTCACCTGCCAGGTAATTGCCGGCATCGCGCAGAGCGATCTTCTGTTTGTTACCGGAAGGATCGGTGATATACAGCTCGGCCTCTTTCATGTTGCTGAACCAGTTTCTCACGGAATCCCTTTCATTGTCTGCATACTCTCCCAGGAATACACGCACCTGGTGTGTTTTGTTCTTATTGCCTTTGGAAGCTGTTTCGATCCAGATGGCATGCGCCGATGCAATGAAGGTCATCAGTAATAATGCTGCGCTGAGTGTGAACTGTTTCATATTATCTGTTTGTTTTTAGAATTTGAGATAGGCTGCTGCACTCAGCCGGAATGGCATCTGAGGGATGGTAGTGCTCCAGCCTACGAAATAATCTTTGTTGGTGATATTGTCTGCCTTCACAATGAGGCGGTATTTTGATTGTTCGTAACTCACAGAGGCGTTGATGGTAGTGAATGCAGGCAATGTGTAAAGTGCCGTAGTGCTCACGTTCACGATATTCTCGCCGGCATAATTGCCACCCAGGCCTGCACCGAAACCTTTCAGGTTGCCCGAAGGTACCCGGTAGCTGAGCCAGAGATTGGCCAGGTGCTCAGGACCTGCGCTGCCCGGACGGAAACCTTCGAGTGCAACGGTACTTTTAGTGAGCTTGCTCTTGTTGTAAGCATAACCGGCAATGGCATGGAAACCACGGAAAGGCATAGCCGTAATATCTGCTTCGATACCCCTGCTGTATTGAGTTCCGTTCTGAACCGTGAAAGCGGGACGGTCAGGGAAATCAGGACGTGTGATATCCGTAACCTTGATATCGTAATAGCTGATGCTGCCGGTAAGCTTTCCGTTGATCAGCTCAGCCTTGATACCAGCTTCCCACTGATTGGCCTGGCTGGGTTTGAAATCGGTGAAATTCCCGTCGGGCTGTAACACCGGTGCGGTATTTTGGAAACCATTGCTGTAGTTACCGAAAAGAGAGAGCTGATTGGGAATGATCTGGTACACCAGTCCGAATTTCGGAGACACGGTAGTCTGATCATACTTACCGGTTGTTGTGTCTTTCGTGATATTCCTGGTACCGGGATTCTCGAAATAATCCACACGCACACTGGCCATGGCAAGCAGGTTATCCGTAATGTTCAGCACATCCTGGATATAGGCACTGTACTGATTCTGTAACGCTCTTGAACGGGTGTAGGTAAGGCCTTTCACCCTTTCATGCAATGAAGCGCGGTTCAGCACTGTATACGCTGCACCGGGCTTGCTGCCGCTGACAACATCAAAGGCAATGGTGCCGGGAGAGCTTGATTTGGTGGTTACATTGTAGATGTCAGCACCTATCAGCAGGCGGTTACGCATTTTGCCGATCCTGAAATCGCCGGTGAGATTGTACTGAATATTGTTTGCATAAGTTTTGCTGAACTCCGTGTAAGTCATGTTACGGATCAGGGAATCATTGCCGGCCTTCATGCTCAGGTAGCCATTGGCGCCACTGGCATCGGAACTGAGGTAACTGTAGGTGGTGCGCGACGACCAGGTATCTGAAAAACGATGCTGCAGTTCTGCAAAGAAATTGGCAGTAGTGGTGGTAATAAAGATATCATCGCCGATAAACCTTTTGTTGAAATCCATTTTCAGGTCTTTCGGACTGCGGATGCCGGTAGTGTAAGCGCCGTCAACAAAAAGGCGGTAAAAGCTATTGGCTTTTTCTTTCTTATATTCTGTTTCCAGGATGAGTTTGGTTCTTTCAGAGATCTGGTAGCTTACTACGGGAGCGACAAAAATATAATTCTTGAAGCCGGCATCCTGGAAGGAACCTTCTTCATGTTTTGCTGCATTCACTCTCAGTAATAGTGTATGTTCTTTGTTGATGGCTGTATTCACATCGGCGTCAATACGGCTGAGACCGAAGCCGCCTCCGGTATAACCGATCCTTGCCTGGAAACTGTCGAGTGGTTTCTTTGTAACGCGGTTGAACAGTCCTCCGAAAGATGCCATGCTGGCGCCATAAAGCGCGCCTGACGGACCTTTGATGGCTTCAATGCTTTCAATATTGGCAGGATCGAGAGAGCCGCCGCCAACGATACCCGGCACTGCATTGCGCAGGAAGGATTGTGTGGGGAAGCCTCTTGACACCACGGTGCCGCCAGCACTGTTGTTTTCCAGCTGCATGATCACGCCCGGTACATTCTTGAGGGCGTCTGCATAGGAGACATTCAACTGATCCTGCAGCAGGGACTGTGTTACCGTGGTATATACCTGTGGGTTCTCCAGGTTGCGCAATGGCATCTTGCTCACATAAGGGCTCTGTGTTTTTACGAAACGGTTCCTGCCGGAAGTGATGATCACTTCTGAGAGTTCTTTACCGGATACCTTCAGTTGAAGCTGTACCGACTTTGTAATACCTGCAGCGATCTCCACGATTTGTAACAGGGTTTCATGTCCGATGAGGGAGATCTCCAGCTGATGCGTGCCGGCAGGCAGGCGGTTGAACTGGAAGGCGCCAGCGTCATCAGTTTGCACGGTGCGCTTCAATTCGCGGATATGAATGGTCACATGTGCGGCCGGTTGCTGGTCGGAGGTAGTTACTATTCCTTTTAAGGTACCACTGGTGCCGGTTTGCGCCAGCAGGGTATATGACACGAACAGGGATAAAATGAAGAGGGGTAAAGTCCTGATTGACATAGTCAGTTTTGTTTGCGCGCAAAGTTGCACCGGTAGGGTGATCAAATGGTTCCAGATCAGGAAATCCATTTACGCGAAAGGGAAACTGACTGTGCGGTGTAATTAAGGTGTGCCCAGTAATTCAACAGGGGGTTGTGAAACTATTAATCCAGTTCTCCGGTTTTCATTTTGTCTTTTGCTGAGATGTTCACGTTTGTGACACTGCCTTTCAATTCCACTTTTATCACAGTGGCAATGGGATCGGAGGCAGTTGCGGGAACAGTTATCAGCAGGTTGCCTCCTTTGGAAGCTGCTTTCACTTTGCCGCCTCCCAGGATCTGCGCTGATTGTACTTTGTTCTTCAGACCGGGAATGCTGAGCTGTCCATCTTTCGGCCAGTCGAATACCGAGATGTATAATGTAGTGTTCTTGCCATTTTCTTTCCTGGTAACGCGCCCCCATGATACAGGGGCTACCGGGCTGGCCTTGCTGGCATGAATGGCTTCGCTGTTGACCTGCATCCAGGCTGCGATCTGCTGTAAACGGTCGATACTTTCCTGAGGCAGGGAGCCATCATCCTTCGGTCCGATATTCAGGAGGTAGTTGCCTCCTTTGGATGCAATATCAACCAGGTTGCGGATCAGTGTTTCAGTGGATTTCCAGTTATGGTCCCAGCTTTTGAAGCCCCAGCTGCCATTCATGGTCATGCAGGTCTCCCAGTCCTTGCCATCCAGTTCGCTCTGGGTGGGGATCTTCTGCTCCGGTGTTTTGGTGTCGCCAGGAAAGTTGGGACGTTTCAGCCTGTCATTCGTAATGATCTGCGGCTGCAGTTTGAGCTGCTCCTGCAGTTTGAGAGCGGCTTCATCCGTCATATTGGTAGGGGTGTCCCACCAGAGTACCGCTATCTCTCCGTAATTGGTCATCAGTTCTTTTACCTGTGGAACTGCCACATCATCGATATACTGTGCAAAGGATTTTGTTTCCTGCACAGGGTCCCAGTGACCATTATGATCTTTCGTATAGGCGTCTACGTTAGTTGAGTCGGGATTGGGCCATCCTTCCCTCATTTCCTTCCTGGCTACTGAACCACCTGCATTGCCCCAATCCTGGGCCTGCGAATAATAGAAGCCGAGTTTTACGCCATGCTTTTTGCAGGCCTCGGCCAGGGGCTTCAGCAGGTCCTTACCGTACGCGGTGGCATCGGTGATATCCCAATTGCTGGCTTTTGAATTGAAGAGAGCGAAGCCATCGTGGTGTTTGGCAGTGATCACTATATATTTCATGCCGGCGTTCTTTGCCAGCATTACCCAGGATTCAGGGTCGTATTGAACAGGGTTGAAGCTTTTCGCTCTTTCTTTGTATTCGGCAACGGGGATCTTACTGCGGTTCATGATCCATTCTGCGCCACCCCTTGCCTGGTTATGACCATGATAAACACCGCCCCATTGTGAATAGACACCCCAGTGGATGAACATGCCGAAACGGGCTTCCCGCCACCATTTCATACGATGTTCCTTCGATGTGTCAGTTGAAGTAACCGATTGTGCGCTGAGGGTGCCGGCCCACAGTAAAGCTGCCGCCAGGATGGAATAGTTTTTCAGAGACATAGCCATATTGTATTATCAATATCCTGCAACTTAAAGAATAAACGGCGAGTGAAGGCTGCCATATCTTAGCCAATCATTCAATGATATTGACAGGCCGGGCAAAAAAATGGGTGCTTCAGCAAAATAAGACCGGTTTTGGTTAAAAGAGTAGCCATGGTGTACTTGGTATACCTGTAATTTCAGGCTTTATTTTCAACGATCACTGCCGTATTATGAAACGATTCTTCTCCTGCTGCCTGCTGCTGTTCTTATTTGCAACTCTACATGCCCAGCATACAAAATCCTTTTCCATCAGGGGCGTACTGCCCTGGCATAATTTCCTCTCCGGCCCTTCCGCCTGGAACCTGGAAGATTATCGCCAATACCTCGACACTTGCGAAAAGCATGGCATCAATTTCATCGGCTTTCACAATTACACTGGTGGCGGCGAGCGTTATGCCACTTATGTGGAACCGATGATCAGGATACAGTACCGCAGTCTGTTACCGGCTGCCAGCTTCGATCATTCCATGACGGCACGCTGGGGTTATTACCCTATGAAAGTCCGCGATTTTGCTTTCGGTACTTCAGCAGTTTTCAAGCTGCCGGCAGGAGCAGAAGCTTTCGGAGCGGATGGGGCAGTGCTTTCCCGGACCAATGAAGAGCATTACGCTGCTGCTCAACGCCTCATGAAAGAAGTACTCAATATGGCGCATGGCCGGAAAATGAAATTCGCTTTGGGATTTGAATTCGGGGTGCTTCCTCCTGAGTTTTTCTCCCTGCAGGATGGACAATCCGGTTTTTACTGGCCGGGTGAATCCAATATGATCCCGAACCCTGCACATCCTTTATCCATTCAGTTATTGTATGCAGCGCTCGATGATATCCTGAAAACATATGAAGGGATCGATTATATCTGGCTATGGTTGAATGAACATAGTTTCATGGGAGTGGATCCTGCGCGTGCCTTACAGGATACTGCCTTCCGGAAAATATATAATTCATATGCACTTTATTTCACGTTGGCGGCTCAGTATTAAAAAGATAATTTAATCGGTTTATGTTCTATTAAATACATGCAATTGGAAAAGGAATACCTGCAAAAAAAAGCGCCCGGTGTACAATTGATGCTGGGGGGATGGGGTGGCGGTAACCAACTGCCTTTGATCCTGCAGGGACTGAGCCGCGGATTGCCAAAGGATATCATATTCAGCTGTCTCAATCCTGATCTGGGCAAAACAGCACAGCCCGCCTTTCTGGCGGATATTGCGAAGCAAAGACCCGTGATTGCCGTTCCCTGGCTCGAAGGTGATCACCAGCTCTGGCATTATCAGCCAAGAGTACAGCTGATGCGGGATCACGTGAAACTGGCCGCCACACAGCAACTGGATGGAGTGATCGCCATCCACTGGCGCACTAAAGAAACGATTTTCAATTTAAAAGGCTTTGCGGCCTTTGCCCGCAATGG
The DNA here is from genome assembly GCF_051955275.1 of Pseudobacter sp. NCBI lineage: Bacteria > Pseudomonadati > Bacteroidota > Chitinophagia > Chitinophagales > Chitinophagaceae > Pseudobacter > Pseudobacter sp. Next base: position 24,971 of record NZ_JBQCGW010000225.1, read on the forward strand.
AAATGATAATACCGGATTGTCTGAATTGTATAATAAGTTTTTGAACGAAGGCTGCGGACCACTTGCCGCAAAAGAGCTCGCGCCATTATTTGCAGAGATGGATACCCTGGCATACCGCCGTGGAAGTTTGTCGCCCGAATATTACGCATATACACCACAGTGGGGAAGGCTGGATCCGCAGGATAAAAAACGCCTGCAAAAAATGACAGAAAGAATAGAATCAATATTGAAAAGAGAAAAGCATCCCGCATTTACCCAACAACTAAGCTGGTTCCGGAATACTTTTCTCTTTGAATTATTATTAGACGAAACAGGGCGATGTATGGAGCCTGCCTGGTTATTACATAATAAATGGCTGCAGACCGGAACAGCCGATGCTGCTGCTTTGCAGGCTGCCCGTGAATGGTTCGATCGTGCTCCTGTTAAAGAACTGTTCACCACTTTTACTTCCAAAATTCAATCACGCGGAGAACTGGGGGAACTGAGTGCCATCAATCAGAAATTATGGAGCGGATATTTATTACTGCAATCATTTCTTCAACAGACAAAATAATTATTGTCTGCTCCAGATCTCTGAAATGGGATCCCCCTTTGAGCTCTTGCCGGAATGATGCCAGCGTTTGCCATCCACTTTTCCGTTGAAGCTGAGGGATGCGCCAACGCGACTGTTATCTCTGGAAAAGAATTCGATATTTTCCGTGTATTTACCGTCAGCAAAACTGTAAGTGCCGCCGCCTGTTCCAAAGAACTCTTTGGTCTCAGTATTGATGGCAGCCCATTGAAAGCGGGTACCGGAAAGGATCTTGAGTGTTTTCCGGGGACCGGGCTTCATGGCAATCATCTGGCCATTCTGCTCGCGCTCTGTGATACGCCAGTTGCCGGCGAGTGCAGCTTTGCCATCGTCGAGGCGCTGCCAGGCCTGCTCACTGCCGTTCATATTGACCACTAGCTGGCCGTTCTCCAGTTTGTAAGGCATGGTATGGCTAATGCCCACCCAGGTACTGTCTGAAGTATTGAACTCGATGGTAACATCCAGGCTGCCATTGTCATTTACTTTCATGGT
>NZ_JBQCGW010000226.1:0-7689 GCF_051955275.1 Pseudobacter sp.
GGATGGCACCTGGCAATGGCCAGCACTTTCTTTCCCATCATGGAATCCTCCACCGGCCAGAAATTATAATTGTTGCGGCGATAATCCACACCGTTCAGTGAATAAGTAGGTCTTTGTGCATAAAACCAGTACTTGGAAGCCCGCTGGTAGGAGTTGATGAAAACTACCGGAAGTCCTGCGGCTTTTTCTTCCACTGCTTTCACCCAAACCTTATTACCATGTACTTCATCCGCCTTGTGAAACCAGCCTGTAGCCGGAAAAAAAGAAAGCAGGTAGATCCGCGTCAGCAGAATGAGAAACAGGGTGAGCGGCACACTTTTGATCAGCCATTTCTGTTCATGTAACAGGGGATTGTTCAGGAACTGATGCCCCAGCACCATCAGTGGAATGAAAGCGGGGAGAGTCCAGTTGGCCTCCACCCGGCCTTTGAAAGTCATCAGGAAGAAAAACGCGTATATACCTGCCAGTGAAAACTTCATAGCCCGGTCAACCGCTGTTGCCGGTTTGAGCTTAAATGCGGCCCAGAGCAGGAGCCAACCCATCACTGGTCCGGTCATGGCTATCTGTCCCAGCAGGTATTCAATGGTATAGCTTATTTTATATTCACTGGCATTCCTTTCAAAAAGATGGTATTGAACGGAAGGCATACCATGTGTGTATTGCCAGTAAAGATGAGGGGAAAAGAGAAGTAGTGTGAACAGCGCGGCAAGCCAGGTCTGGTATTTTTTAAAAAGCGAAAGGTCGGACAGCAATGTAAAAAAGATGATCAGCACTCCGTGGTACTTACTGTAGAGCATCAGGGCCATGCCAGCTCCCAGCAGTAGGGTATTGAGAATATCTGTGTTTTCCCGGAACTTTTTATAGAATAAAAAGAATAAGGCCACAGTAAAAAGAAGTGGTGCATCGGGTGCTGCAATCATACCTCCGATCTGTGCCACGGCCACGGTGCAGGCTATAGCGTAAAAGAGAAGATCATTTTTCTGAGGAATCAGTTGCCGGATGATGAAGATGGTAGCAGTATTCAGCAGTACTACAAAAAACCGTACACCCAGTGCGTTTCCAAAGAGTCCATAACCAGCCTTGATCAGCATTGCGATCATTGGTGGATGATCGAAGTATCCCCAGGCGGGAAATTGAGAGTAGACCCAGTAGTAAGCTTCATCATCAATCAATTCAGTTAAGCCGGCCTGAATGAAATTTATAATGAACCAGGTCAGGAAGAATAGTAAGCAGTGGTGCTTGCGCACGAGAGTGAACATAAACAGCAACAACACCCGGACAATCAGCAATGTTTAGCGGAACCCATCAATTTTTTTACAGCGGCTTTCGCACTGAGGAAACGCTGATCGTAATCGCCGGAAATGTCCACCCATGGCACAGCCTGGTTGATCATGATGTCTTTGTAAAGGTGGTATAACTGCTGGCGGGAAACCAGGTCGGGGTACTCGCGGAACTCATCTTTCACCCATGGCAGATCGATATTGCAGAGCAGGTAAAGATCGTATTTACGGGTAACGATATTATCCAGGATCCACTGATGGCAGCGATAAAAAACAAACTCACACCAGACCTTCATAACATAGAGGTCAGTATCTATGAACAACGGCCCATCCAGTGGAAATTTCTGTGGAAAAGAAGCGGCATATTTTTCTTCCAGCGCAACCTGTCCTTTTGCGATGGTCAACAGGTCTTCATAAGTGTAACCGGCTCCATGCTCAACCAGGTATTCCCGGGCATATTCCGGCACCCAGGCTGTTCCGAAAAAATCAGCCAGCTGCTGACAGAGGGAACTCTTGCCGGTAGATTCAGGTCCTATGATCACTATTTTTTTCATGAAGCCAGTCTTGCTCTTGAATGCAAGATACAGTATGCGAAGGATTTCAGATATTTGATGGCATCAAACCTATGCCGATGTCTTTCTTCCAAAACAAAATAGTGTGGATCACCGGTGCTTCTTCCGGGATTGGTGAAGCCCTTACTTATGAGCTGGCGCAGCGCGGCGCAAAGCTGATCATCTCTTCCCGTCGGGAAGAAGAGCTGAAACGTGTGCAGCAGCAATCAGGTAAGCCGGCACAGATCAGAACGCTGGTGCTCGACCTGGAAAAGGCAGATAGCCTGGAGGCTGCCACCAGCAATGCTTTGGCTGCATTCGGACAGGTGGATATCATGATCCATAACGGAGGGATCAGCCAGCGCTCCAAAGTGATGGACACCCTGCCAGCAGTGCAGCGCAAGGTAATGGAGGTGGATTATTTCAGTTATATAGAACTTACCAGGTTGCTGCTACCTCATTTTCAGGAAAGAAAGACCGGTCATTTTGTAGTGATCAGCAGTGTGATGGGCAAGATCGGTACGCCTATGCGCTCTGCCTATGCTGCCGCCAAACATGCTTTACATGGGTTCTTCGATTGCCTGCGTGCCGAGGTCTGGAAATTCAACTGCAAAGTAACCATCATAACGCCGGGGTATATACGAACCAATGTCAGCCGTAATGCCGTGACTGCTACGGGAGCAAAACTGAATGAAGAAGGAAAGAATATCGGGAATGGTTATTCCGCGGAATTGACTGCAAAGCAGATCCTGAAAGCAATCGAGAAAGGAAAATTTGAGAAGTATGTGGGTAAGCCTTTTTCACAGGAGCGCCTGGCGATACTGCTGATGCGCTTCTTTCCAACCCAGGCCATAAAGATCTTCATGAAAGCGATGCCGGAGTAAAATTACTTTTCGCAGAGGGCTTTTAAATTCAGCAATCCCTGTTCAAATTGTTTCTGGAGGGTCTTGTTCAGGATAGGCCCCATCAGCCTTCCCATGGGATAGGGAAGCTCCCCGTTATTCTGCCAGGTGATCTTGGTTTCAGCATTGCCCCATTCATCGAAGCGCCAGTTATCGTTGGCGCTGGATTTAAATGGTTTGATGAATTCAAGATCGAAATGAATATGTTTTGAATCGATATCTTTCAGGGTGAGTGAGCCTTCTCCCACCTTTTTTCCTTTCCAGGAATAACGATGGCCCCTGGTCATGGGTGTTCCGGTGATCTCCTGTTTGCTGTCAGGCTCTGTTTTCTGCCAGGGATTCCATTGTGCGTAATAGTGCAGGTCTGCCACTTTCTCCATCACAGAGCCCGGTGGCCTGTTGATGATGATGTTCTTCTCTATGTTATATGAACCTGGCAGGAGTGCGGCAATCAGCAATGCTGCCACTACGAGCAGGCCCAACACCAACAGTATAGTATATACAACAACCATAAGCGGGCAGTTTAACTAAAAGTACGGTAAACGGCAGCAAATGTCAAGCCACCTGAATATTATCATATCCAACTAAAAAAGCCGGTACTGATAAGGACCGGCTTTTTCAATAGTATAGTAACGAGTGATTACTCGGCTTCTGCCACTACTTCTTTCACTTCAGGGATCATGCGCTTCATCATTCCTTCGATACCCGCTTTGAGGGTGATCATGGAGGAAGGGCATCCACTGCAGCTTCCCTGTAACATCAGGTTCACTACGCCATCGTCATAACTTTTGAACTGGATAGCACCACCATCCATTTCAACGGCTGGCTTTACATAGTTTTCCAGTAGTTCTTTGATACGTTTAACCACATCATCGTCATCAGCGGCTACCAGGTTGCTGCTCTCCGGTTTGATAGCAGCTACTTCGTCCTCATTGATTACGGATTTAGTATTGTCTTCCAGGTATTCTTTCAGGATCTGGCGGATAGTAGGGATCACATCGGTCCACTCAGTTTCCGCGGTTTTAGTGAGGGTAACAAAGTTACTGGCAATAAAAACGGACCTGATGAAAGGGAAACCAAACAATTCTATAGCGAGTGGGGAGGGCTTTGCGCTCTCCACATCAGGAAAATCAATGCTTTTACCCGGGTATAACAGCTTATTGGCTACGAATTTCATCGTTTCCGGGTTAGGAGTCATTTCGGTATAAATGCTGATGACAGGATTTCCTGTTTTAATCATAATTCACGGTGTTTATCTTGCAAAAATAACAAAGACCGGCCAGCAATTGTTTTTTAATTCCTGAAAACAGTTGGCCGGACAGAAATTAAAGGAATCTATTACACGGGCGTGGAATGATCGCAGTCATCTGCGTGTGCATGGTTGTGGACCCGGCAGAAACGATAGTTCAGCAGGTGCGCAGCAATAATGAAGATCACGGCAAAAGGCAGGATCCAGAACTGATGGTGATGCCATACCTGTTTGGCAATCAGCAGAATAATGCCGGCGGCAAAAAGCGCCCATGGCAGCATGCTGTGGTGATGCTTCCTGTATCCATGCCAGAGTGAATAAGACCCGATGGCAAAAGCCAGGAAGATCATGAAATATTCAAAAGGCTCGTTTTCGATAATATTGATCCCGAAAACGGGCAGGCTTGATAATAATAATGGTAAAATGGCGCAGTGAATAGCGCAGGCCAGCGATGTGGCAACTCCCCAGGCGTCCCAGTTTATCCGGTTCATATTGCAAAGATACAGGAGCCAGCGAACATTCTGCAACTTAGTTGCAAATAATTTGTCAAAACTGGAAAAATGATGGTTATCGGGGCATACGGGCGTAACTTTGCAGGCAGTATTAACTCCGCTAACCGATTGTAGAATGATGAAGAAGAAATTGTTTTTTTACCTGGCCTTTTTCGTAGTGCTTTCTGTTGGATTTTATTTTGCCCTTACCCTGGTAATCCCCGGCTTCGGAGATGTGAAGCTGCCGGTGCTCAGCCATGTAAAACCATTTCACTTCGAAAATCAGGATGGGAAACAGGTAGACGAAAGGCTGGTGGCAGGTAAAGTGTATGTAGCTGAATTCTTTTTTACCACCTGCAAAAGTATCTGCCCGATCATGAACAGGAACCTGAAGCCGGTGTATGAAGCATTCAAAGATGAGCACGGTTTTATGATACTCTCGCATACCAGCGATCCGGAAACAGATTCTGCAGCCAGACTGAAAGTATATGCGCGGGACTCGCTGAATGTAAATACAGAGCGCTGGACTTTTGTAACAGGCAGGAAGGACAGTCTTTATAATGCGGCGCGGAACAGTTACCTGCTGGATGATCCCAAGAATAATATGGTGAGCATCGATCAGCAATTCCTGCATACCCAGTTCATGGCGCTGGTAGATAAGTCAGGCCAGGTGCGGAAGATCTACGATGGGCTGAAGAAAGATGAACTGGAAGAACTGATCAAAGATATCCGCGGACTGCTGGCAGAACCGGTATCTCAGGAACGATTCAGTAACAATATGTTCGGCAACTGATATTGCCGGCACTCAATAAAGGATGGATAATATGAACATGCACAGATCACACGATTCACAGATCGATCATATTCTCAAGCATAATCAGCTGAGCGTAACCGATAGTCGTAAGAAGATCCTCGAACTTTTTCTACAAGCAAACGGTGCGTTGGCGCATGGTGATATTGAAAAGAAAACGGGAGAGAAGTTTGACAGGGTAACGGTATACCGTACCCTACAAGTGTTCATGGAAAAAGGAATTGTGCACACCATTCCCACTCCGGATAATTCCGTACTCTACGCATTATGTAAAGATGATTGTACTGAGGGCCATCATCACGATAATCACGTTCACTTCGTTTGCAATCATTGTGGCAATACCATTTGCCTGGAAGAAGTGGTGATCCCTGAAGTTAAGCTCCCTAAAGGGTTTCAGCCCGCAGAAGTGCAGATGATAGTATCAGGGATTTGCAGTGAGTGCCACTGAGAAGATGAGAAATGTCAATCTAACGTTATAGTACATATTGAGAATCAACAGCTCTTTAACCGCGTAGGTTTTAAACAAAAAATAAAGCCCCGATGTGGAAACAACGGGACTTTTGGTTAAGGCTCTGATTAGTAGCTAGTTTATGATGTCAGATGATAAATCATCCTATCAAATTGCAGATTTTGAATAACAAAGATAATTGTTAGCACGAATAAATTGTATACCACTAACTGGGTATTTTTTTTCGGCCATCAATTAACGTAGGACTTCCAGTTCCTGCTTCACGAAGTTCATCAACTTTTTAATATGTTCGGGTGAAAAGTTGAAAACCAGTCCAGCCGCCTGATACAGCTCGGGTAGTGTTCTGGTGCCTCCGAGACTGAGCGCATTCATATAGTTGTCTAACGCTGCTTCTTTATTATCACGGAATTGCATCCAGAGACCAATGGCTCCCAGTTGAGCAATACCGTATTCGATGTAATATAAAGGTACTTCAAAAAGATGGAGCTGACGTTGCCAGCCGTAATTGCGATAGTTTTCCAGTCCCGAGAAATCAATTTCGTCAGACGAGAACTCCTGTAATATTTCCATCCATTTTGCGGCTCTTTCTTCCAGGGTATGCGTTGGATTTTCGTACACCCAGTGTTGGAATTTGTCGATGGTGGCAATCCAGGGAAAGATGGTGATCACCCTCTCCAGCTGATGCTCTTTGGCGCGCATCAGATCTTCTTCCTTATCGAAGAAAACTTCCCAGGAATCCATGGAGAAAAGTTCCATGCTCATGCTGGCCACCTCTGCGATCTCCATCGGGTACTCTTTGAAGGAGCTCAGTTTCAGGGGATGCGCCAGGAAGGAATGAATAGCGTGTCCACCTTCGTGAACCATGGTAGTTACATCGCCCATCTGGCCGGCCGCGTTCATAAAAATAAAAGGAGCACCACTTTCTGCTAACGGGCAGTTATAACCGCCGGGCGCTTTGCCTTTTCTGCTTTCCAGGTCAAAATGCTTCAATTCTTCCATTTTTCGAAGACAATCGGCGAAAAATGGCCTCAAATCTTCGAAAACTTTCACTGTTTTGTCGAGCAGCTCTTTGCCACCCTTGAAAGGATTGAGGGGTGCGATACCTGCAGGTTCTGCTTCAGTATCCCAGGGTCTCAGGGTATCCAGTCCCAATTTCGCTTTCTTTTTCCGGTAGATGGCATTCACCAGGGGCAGTACATGCAGTTTCACCGCTTCATGGAACTGGAAACAGTCTTCCTTGGTATAATCAAAACGGCCTAATTCCTTGAATTTATAGTCGCGATAGTTAGAAAAACCCGCATTTTGGGCTAATTTATCCCGTTTTTGCACCAAAGTGCTGAATAATTCATTTAATGCATCCTTATCTTCCAGTCTTCTTTTCTGAATGGCGTGATAAGCTGTTTCGCGGATGTTTCTGTCAGGATTCTCCAGGAATTTGGCAGCCTGCTGTAAAGTGTATTCCTGGCTATTTATAGAAACTGTCATTTTTCCTGAAATCTGACCGAATTGTTGCTGCAAAACGCCCAATTCCGAGTGAATCGGAATATTTTCTTCACGAAAAAGGTCAATACTCTTTTTCACTCCCCGCAGGTAAGTGAAATATTCTTTCTGGTCCAGCTCCTTTGTAAATGGATTTTCGATGAGCTTTCTGTTCAATTGATCGGCATAAGGGCCCATTTTCGGTTGGATCTCGGTTACAAAGAACACAAAAGCTTCTTCCAGGGCCTTATTTTCGGTATCACAGGTCATTTTGATCTGGCGCCAGCAGGCGTCTTCGCTTATCATGGCTTCAAGTTCACTCATATCCTGCAGCCATTGCTCCATGTCTGAAGAGGAATTGATGGGTCTTTCCAGCAATTCCCTGAACCAGGGCTCCAGTGTTTCCCAGGTGGTGATGGTGTAATCTGCGGGAAGGTATTTTCGGGGTAGCTTTTTA
>NZ_JBQCGW010000227.1:0-13185 GCF_051955275.1 Pseudobacter sp.
CCTCGATCCTGGAAAAAGAACTGGCCATGAGCAAAATGCAATTATACCGGAAGCTCAAGACCATGACCAATATGACGCCGGCAGAATTCATCAGGCATATCCGGCTCAAGCATGCCGCCCACCTGCTGGCATCCACCCAACTTACCGTGTCCGAGATCTTTTACCGGACCGGTTTCAACAACCAATCTTATTTCTACCGGGAGTTCAAAAAACGTTACCAGTGTGCGCCCAATGAGTACAGGCTTCAGCAGTCTGCACAACCATAATTCAGTCTGGTGCTGCATTTGAGCGTTTGAATTGTTACTATAGTACAGTGATTTGGGACTATAGTGCAGTCCCCGGATGGCATCCTTAACTACTTTTAGCTGGTCAAATTATTGGCTAACGATTAGTTTTTTGCAAACAGTAACCCACTGCTATATGAAAAAAAATCTAATGCGAACTGGCGGTTCCCGTCATCCTCTACTCAATAAGGGAATCAGATCGCTGCTCTCTTTGTTAATGATGCTGGCCTGTATGAGTGCAGGCTTCGCTCAAAATCCCATCCGGGTTTCAGGAAAAGTACAATCACCCACAGGCCTTCCGCTGGCCGGGGCTACCGTGGCCGTTAAGGGAGGAGCTGCTTCCACCTCCACCGATTCTCTCGGAAGTTTCACCATTACCGCCCCTGATAATGGTACCCTCGAAGTGACTTATGTAGGGTATAAAAAACAGGAAATTCCCATTGCCGGCAAGACCGTGCTCCTTGTTTCCATGGAAACAACCGATGACGGTCTGGGCGAAGTGATCGTAGTTGGCTATAATACCCAGCGCAGAAAGGCAGTGACCGGCGCAGTTGGCACGGTGAATATGGGGGACGTAGAAGCCAGGAGAGTGCCTGATGTATCCCAGGTTTTACAGGGACAGGTAGCCGGCGTACAGGTGACCCAGAGCACCGGCGCTCCCGGCGATGAGATCAGCATCCGTATTCGTGGAGAAGGCACCATCGGTAATAACAGTCCGCTTTTTGTAGTGGATGGTGTGCCTTCAAGAGATATCACTTTCCTCAACCCCTCTGATATCGAATCCATGACCGTTCTGAAAGATGCGTCTGCGGCAGCCATGTACGGCTCCAGGGGTTCAGCAGGTGTGGTGCTCATCACTACCAGAAGTGGCAGAAAAGGCCGTACCGTGATAGACCTGAATTATTTTGCCGGCGTACAACAGGCAACCAATCTTCCGAAAATGCTGAATGGTCAGCAATACATGAACAAAATGGAAGAGACCTGGAATAATTCCGGTAACTCCGGCACCAATCCATATACAACAGATAAAGGCAGGACTGATCTTGCCAATACCGACTGGCTGAAGGAAACTTTCGAGACCGGTTTTTCGCAGAACCTCCAGCTCACCGCAAGTGGTGGCTCCGATAAAGTACAGTTCCTGTTGTCAGGAGGTTATTACAAACAGGATGGTATTGTAGTGTATGATCATGATCAGTTCAAAAGGATCAGCTTCCGCGCAAATATCAATGCCAACCTCACAGACAGGCTCACGGTAGGTACCAATATTCAGATGGTAAATACGGCACAGGACAGGCTTTCGTCAAAAGGTGATGCGCCAGGCATCATCCGTCATGCCATGATCAGACCGCCGGTGATCCCCGTCCGCAAAGATCCTTCAGACCCAACCTGGTCTGCCAGGGACCCTTTCACCGATCTTCCTTTTTATCAGAGTCCCACTAATTTTCAGGATGTATTGTACGAACGAACCAGTAACCCTGTAGCCATTTCTTATTTCACCAACGATAAGAGAAGCAGGTTTAAAACCTTTGGCAATGTGTTCGGCGAATATGCATTCCTGCGCGAAAAGGAACTGAAGTTCCGTACGAACCTGGGTGTTGATCTCAACTTCATTCATAATAAGGCATTCAACCCCAATTATGGTGATGATGATGGTGGCGGAAATGGAGGTGACAGGGGACAGGGCCGTAAAAACCGCCCTAATTCCCTGACGGACGACAGAGGGGAAGAAATGAATTTCACCTGGACCAATACCCTCAGTTATTCAAAACGATTCAACAAGCATCAGCTCAATACCCTGGTTGGTTCCGAGTATATTACCTGGAGAACTTCCAACACCGGTGGCTCCAGGATGCGTTTCGATTATGATTCACCCAACTTCCAGTACCTGGATTATGGCGGAACTTCTGCCGATATCTGGAATGGCGGTTCAGCCAGTGACCTGGGACTGTTTTCCTTATTCGGAACAGTTACTTACTCTTATGCTTCAAAATATTTCCTCACTGCCAACTTCAGAGCAGATGCCTCCTCCAGGTTTGGTGAGAATAACCGTTGGGGATACTATCCTTCCGCTTCAATAGGGTGGCGAATCAGCGAGGAAGATTTCATGCGTGATATTTCATGGCTGGATGATCTGCGTTTACGCGCCAGCGTTGGTTCGCTCGGCAACCAGGAACTGCCATATTACGTGTACAAGACCCTCTACAAACAGGAAGGAGAACAATACAAGATCAAACGCTATGGAAACCCTGACCTGAAATGGGAGACCACCACACAAACCAACTTTGGTGTGGATCTGGCGATGCTGAGAAATAAACTTACACTCAGTGTTGATTATTTCGTCAAACGTACTTCAGATATCCTGCTTCCGATCGCTCTGCCCGAGATCGTAGGTTCTGTTGATCCTACTTATGTGAATGCAGGAGAAGTGACCAACAAGGGGATAGAACTGGCGCTTGGTTATAAGAATACGGCAGGAGAATTCAAATATGGTATCAATGCAAACTTTGCTGCCATTACCAATAATGTGGAGAAACTGCATCCCAACCTTCCTGCCATTACAGGAACAGTTTTCCGTTCTGTAGCAGGAAGACCGCTCAGCTCTTTCTATGGATATAATATGGAAGGCATCTATCAGAACCAGGCGGAGATCGACAAGCATTTGTTCGGTGCACCGCATACCAATATCAGGCCCGGTTATATCAAATTCGAAGACAGGAACGGCGATGGTATCATCAATGATGCAGACCGTACTTTCATCGGAAACCCCAATCCCAAATACACCTATGGCCTGAACCTTACAGGCAGCTTCAGGGGCTTTGATCTTAATATCCTGTTCCAGGGAGTTCAGGATGTAGATAAATACAACGACCTGAAAAAGATCACAGACTATGATACACGTCCTTTCAATCATAGTACAGCCACATTGGGATCATGGCATGGTGAAGGCACCAGTAATACAATTCCAATCTCTACTTTCAAGGATAACGGAAGCAGCAGGGTGAGCAGTATATTCATAGAAGACGCATCTTATCTGCGCCTGAAGAACGTGGAGCTGGGTTATTCTTTCAGGAACGCATTGAAGCGCGTGGCGCCCGGTATTCAGAACCTCAGGGTATACATTTCTGCCCAGAACCTTTTCACCATCACCAACTACACAGGACTGGATCCGGAATCTACCGATATGGTTGATATGGGTACCTATCCGCTCTCAAGGGCAATCCTGTTTGGTCTGAATCTTACTTTTTAATCAGTGCTAAAAACGATTATCATGAAACCTATTCATATTATAACAGCTGCATTATTGTTATCCGGTGCTGTAGGCTGTAAAAAATATCTTTATAACGATCCGGTTGGAAGTCTCACCCCGGAACAGGTTGACCTGGAGCCCAGGTACGGCACGCTCAGGTCCGCTGTAACTTTCAGCTACCAGTTGCTCAGCGGCAGGTTGAATATACTTGAACAATGGGCCTGGACAAGAGGTACTGTTGTGCGTAACGACTGGATATTGCAGGATATCGCAGCAGGTGATGTGCAACGCAAGTGGAACCTGGATGGTGATCAGGCATGGATGGATGATGTGGCCAACTTCACTTTTACTTCGGAAGGCCCGGCATTTATTGGTCAGTGGCTGTTCAATTATGAGGGCATTGCCCGCACCAATCAGGCCATCGCTTTTCTGCAGGATCCCGTAATACCCGGCAAAGTAGGACTGGAAGAAGATCTGCGCAAGCGCTGGTTGGGAGAAGTGCTTTTCCTTCGTGCCTGTTATTACTTCGATCTCGTAAATTATTATGGTGATGTTCCTGTGCTTCTTACGCCTCTCAAAAATTTCCAGGAAGCTTATGATGTGGCTAAAAGGATCCCGAAGGATCAGGTATGGGCACAGATCAATAAAGACCTGGCAGATGCAAAAGTGTTGCTCCCTGCTTCCAAATACTCGGATAACAATGAAAAATGGCGCGTATCCAAAGGAGCTGTGATTGCCATGCAGGCCAAGGCAGCACTGTACCTTGAAAAATGGAATGATGTGCTCACTTATGTGAACGAACTGGAAGGCCTGGGCTTTTACTCACTCAACGATAATTACTTCGACAGCTTTGATCAGAACAAGGAGTTTGCCGATAATGAAGTGATCTTTGCGTATGACCACAAAACAGGACAGAATCCAAGGAATGGTAATGGCTTTACAGCCTTGATCGGATGGGGCTTTGTGGCTCCCACTGCAAATTTCCTGAATGAATTTGAAGCCAACGATCCCAGGAAATTGTACACTGTAAATGTTGCGCAACAGGCGCCTTATAAATTGCTGGGCACCCTCGATAATTCAAACAAGGGTAATGAGGATGCACCCAATAACAAAGTGTACATCCGTTACGGAGACGTTCTGCTTTGGAAAGCGGAAGCGCTCAATGAGACCAACCAACCTGAGGAGGCCATCGAGCTCATCAATGAGATCAGGGAACGCGCCCGGACAACACCTACTGCGGATGGTTCACCCGTTCCTGCAGGTACCCTGCCTGCGCGTAATACGGCGGTAACGGATAAAGCACAGATCAATACCTGGCTCAGGCATGAAAGAAGAGTGGAGCTCGGCTTCGAGTCACAACGATTCAGTGACCTGAAGCGCTGGAAGATCGCCAAACAGGTACTGACGGATATGGGCAGGAACTTCCAGGATAAACATTATGTATATCCGATCCCACAGAGTGAAGTGGATAAATCTGCAGGCACCATCTCCCAGAATAAAGACTATTAAACAGACAGGGTGTGCCAGTCGCTCGCCTCTGGCGAGTGATTTCTATTCCGTCGCCTCCGGCGACACGGTGTTCGCCGGAGGCGAACCAATATAAGTCACTCGCGGGGACGCGAGCGACTGGGCACTCCGAGATAATTCAAGTGTATGAAAGATCTGGCAAAACGTTTTTCTCAGAATCCACTGCTGGCCCCCAAAGATCTGCCACCCAGCCATGAAGGGCTGGAGATCGCCTGCCTGCTCAATCCCGGCGTGTTCAGGTATAATAATAAAACCTGGCTGATCGTGAGGGTGGCGGAAAGGCCGCAGCAACAGGAAGGTGTGATCTCTTTTCCAATACTAACGGAAAAAGGTATACGAATTAAAGAGATCCCGAAAGACGACCCTGAACTGGATGCTTCCGACGCGCGCGTGATCAATTACAAGGGAAGTGATTACCTCACTACCCTCAGCCATCTCCGATTGGTATGCAGCGATGACGGCATCAACTTCTACGAACCGGAAGGATATCCCAGACTCATCGGGGAAGGCATCCTGCAGGCATTCGGCATCGAAGACTGCCGCGTAACGATGGTGGATGGCAGGTACTACCTGACATTTACCGCGGTTTCTGAGAATGGCGTGGGAGTGGGCATGCGCACCACTACGGACTGGAAGACTTTCAGATCACACGGCATGATACTGCCACCTCATAATAAGGATGTAGCCATTTTTGAAGAACGGATCAATGGAAAGTTCTACGCTTTGCACCGTCCGAGCAGTGTGGACATCGGTGGCAATTATATCTGGATCGCCTCCAGCCCGGATGGTATCCACTGGGGCGATCACCGCTGCATCGTGAAGACCCGGCCCGGTATGTGGGACAGTGCAAGAGTGGGCGCAGGAGCAGCTCCCATCAGAACGGAGAAGGGATGGCTGGAGATCTATCATGGCGCTAATGAACAGCACCAGTATTGTCTGGGTGCCGTGCTGCTCGACCTGGATGATCCTGCCAAAGTGATCGGAAGAACGGAGCAGCCCATTATGGTGCCCTCCGCGGAATATGAGCTGAGCGGTTTCTTCGGTCATGTTGTTTTCACCAACGGCCACCTGGTAAAAGAAGATGGCGATACCGTAACGGTGTACTACGGCGCCGCAGATGAATTCGTCTGCGCAGCGGACTTTTCCATACATGAGATTGTATCACTATTAAAGTAAGTGCATGCTCAATAAACTGAAAAATGAGATCGCGCATTTCAACAGCCAGCCGCACAATTTCCGGATACTGATCCTCACCAACCTGGTGTATGCGATCGTGCTGCCGGTGATCGATATTTTTGTGGCTGCTTATGTGATGCGTAATTCCAATGATCCCACCAAAGTGGTGATCTACCAGTTGACGATCTATACAGGTATCCCGCTCACCTTTTTGCTGAACGGATACCTGCTGAAATATATCAATATCCGTAAACTCTATTCAGCCGGTATGATGCTGAGCGCCGTGAGCATGGTAGTGATGATGAGCCTCAAAGAGCTTGATCTGACGGGCATCGGTATTGCCGGCATCATTATGGGAATGAGCTTCGGGTTTTACTGGGCCAACAGGGATTACCTGGCCCTTGCCATCACCAATGATGGCAACCGTAATTATTATTACGGACTGGAAACATTCTTCTATACCATCATTGCTGTGATCATTCCTGTGGCTATCGGCTGGTTCATTGAATCGCAGGGAGCAGCGGAAAAGATCCAGCGCGCTTATCTCATCATCACCGGATTGGTATTTGTGGTGACGGTGATTGCCAGCATCGTGTGTTTCAGGGGAACTTTTGCCAATCCGGCACAGAAAAGGTTCATCTATTTCAAATTCCATCCGCTCTGGTACCGCCTGCTCTTCCTGGCATTGCTGAAAGGACTGGCACAGGGCTTCCTGGTAACGGCACCCGCCATGCTGATCATGCGCCTGCTTGGGAAGGAAGGCGCACTCGGCACTGCGCAATCCATCGGTGCCATCATTGCTGCTATCATGATGTATGTGATCGGCAGGATGACAAGGCCGGAGCACCGGGTGAAGATCTTTGCATCAGGACTGATCCTCTTCACCATGGCGGCACTGGTCAATGGTATTTTATTCAATGAAATGGGAGTGATCCTCTTTATGCTCTTCCTGTTACTGGCAAAGCCGCTGATGGACCTGGCGTATTTCCCCATTCAGTTCAATGTGATCGATGTTTTGTCGAAGAAAGAAAAGAAGAGTGAGTTTGCCTATATCCTCAATCACGAAGCAGGCCTGTATGTGGGCAGGTTCATGGGAGCGGCCACCTTCCTGTTGCTGGCCTATGGCTATTCCACGGAAGTGGCGCTGCGATATGCCATCATCATCATTGCCGTGCTGCAACTGAGCTCCATCTGGGTGAGCAAACGCATTATCAGGGAAAGCAAAGCGCTCAACAATGGACTGGAAGAAGATAAAATAACGGCGCCGGTTCTGGATCCGGTACATACTTTATAATTTTAATCGAGTACAATTTTCGGCAGGTATGAAACATTCTTTCTGGATTTTTTTAGCAGGTCTATTCATAAGCGGTTGTTCCGGTAATGGCGGTAAACCAGTAGTGCAGAAAAATATTGCGAGGGTTGATAGCATGTCCGCCATTCCGCAACCGCTGAAGCTGATCGATTATGAACAACTGGCGCTGCAGTTCGACAGTACTGCTTATGATTTCAATGCACAGGGAGAGTTCTGGCCACTGGTATGGATCGACAGCACCCGGAAGAATTTTCCGCAGGATGTGGTTGGCCTCTACACAGCCATGGGAGATGTAAGACAGGGCAGGAATAATAACAAAGGCATGTTCCATGAGGCACTCGGCACCATGGGAGGTGTATTGGGCGGCACGCTGGTGGGCATCAATAAAGCCAACCAGGATAACCTGGATTATGTGGGCATGCTCCGCAATTATTACAACCGGGAGACCGGCTGGAATATCATGATGAATAATACAGCTCCTGAAGTGGCGCTGCTGGGTGGCGGTTATGGCCGCGACTGGTGGTATGATGTATACCCGAATGTATTGTTCTATGCCATCTATGATAAATACCCGCATGCGCCGGGTTTCGATACCCTGGCCCGTAATATCGCCGATAAATTCTACCTGGCGGATTCCGTGCTCAATGGAAACTACAATTATTCTTTCTTCAATTATGCCGAACTGAAACCGGTGACCTCGCATATCTGTCCGCAACCAGATGCTGCGGCAGGTCATGCTTATGTATTGTATTCCGCATACAAAAAGTTTGGCGACGAAAAATATCTCAGGGGAGCAAAGAGCGCCCTGAAAGCCCTTCAGTCACAGCCTGCCAATCCCACTTACGAAGTGCTGATGCCTTTCGGGGCTTACCTGGCAGCCCGCATCAACGCGGAGCAGGGTGAAAACTTTGACCTGGTGAAGATGCTCGACTGGAGTTTCGATGGCACCCCCAAATGCCGGGAGGGATGGGGGGTATTGGTGGGCACCTGGAATGGTATGGACATTTCGGGGATCGTGGGAAGTACGGTTGACCATGGAGGTTATGGATTCCTCATGAACACCTATGATATGGCCTGGCCATTGGTGCCGTTGGTAAGATATGATCAGAGCCGCGCCAATGCCATTGGCAAATGGATGCTGCATGCCGCCAATGCCGCCAAACTTTTTTATCCCGATCATATGCCTGCAGAGCACCAGACCTTGTATCACCGGAGGAATATTACAAAAGGAGTGATCGGATATGAAGGGATTGTGCAACGAAGCACATTTGATCAATATGCCAGCATCAAAGCGCCGGTGGCACAGGGTGATGGACCCAACTGGGTGCCCGGCGGCAAGAATCCCGATGTATCCCAGTTCAGTGTATATGGCAGCGCGCATGTGGGCATCTTCGGCAGCATCATCCGCAAAACGGATGTGGATGGTATTCTGCAGCTCAACCTACTGTCTACTGATTTCTTCCGTGACAATGCTTATCCTTCTTATCTCTATTACAATCCTTACAGCGAAAGCAAAAAAGTTCGCATCGCACTGGAAAAAGGAAAACAATTCGATCTCTATAATACAGTTACTGCCAGTTTCATCAAACGCAATGTTACTGACAGTGTTGAACTTGATTTGCCAGCCACAGGTTCTGCAGTGATCATATGTGTGCCGGCACATGGGAAGCAAACGGTTGAAGGCACAAAAATGAGCATTGATGGCGTGGTGGTGGATTATCATTACCAGCAATAATTGATTTACTCAGGACACTGCGAAATAATTGGGGCTGACCAAAATCATTGGTCAGCCCCAATTTCCAATTACCACGGACCAGTTAGTACTTATAGAAATTCTTCTTCGCTTCAATGATCGCTTTCTCTCTTTCTGTTTTAAGTGTACTGATCTCCTTTCTTCTTGCTTCTCTGGTAAGGTCTTTATCCATCCTTGCGGACCTGATCTTGTCTGCATAATTCACCCGGATGGATGACAGTTGCAGATCCAGTCTGCTGGGTGTTGCGGGCACTGTTGGGTAAGGATAGCCCGGGTATCCGTAGAACCCCCAGGGGCCGTACCATGGATTGTACCATCCGCCTCCAAGCACTACTGTAGTGCGGGGTCTGAGATATCCGCCACCATGCCATCCGTGGCCTCCTCTTACGGCGGGCATCGCTGATGCCGCCGTGGCGAGCACTGTTGCCAGTGCTATGATGATGAACTTTTTCATATACTTGTTTTTATCTGTTTACTTATGCATTTCTGCAAAAAAGAGCACATTGCCTTCCGGAGTGACCTGCAAAACGAAATCCTGTTTTCCTTTCTTCATCTCCATGAAATAATTATCCGCATCTTCAAACTTTACGCCGTATAACATCATGTCCGTATCATTGAACTCATTATCGTCGAACATGATCACCCTGCCTTTCTGGTAACCTGCATATTTTTTGTTGATATAATCCTGGGCTGTTTTGGGAAGGTCTTCAAATGATTTGGTGAAGAGGGTACCTACCAGTTCAAATTTATCATCGTAGTAGGCCGTCTGCGTTATGCCATCTTTCGTGAATTTCACTGCATCGAAAAAATTATCGCGGTGCCATACTGCATTGGGAATATTTCCGAAATCACCGATAAATGCCTGTTTTGACTGATAGGAGACCTGCTGACCAGCCAGCTGACGTTTTTCCTTACGTACTTCCTTTTTTTCTTCTTTCACTTCTTTTTTGGAAACCTGTGCGATCTGTTGCGCGTTTGCTGCCAGTGTAACCACAGAGACTGCAAAGAGGATGAATATCTTTTTCATGGTCCTGATATTTTTGTTGTTTACAATATTCAAATCTTGGAATGCCGGGAAGGACTCCGGTTTAACGGGTAGTGCCCGGATAACAAGCGGATAACAATAGCCCGCATTCCGGTGATATTTCCGGCGGATACGGAGCACCCGTTTGGCACTTCGGTTCAGAACTGCAATAAAAGTATCCGGAATCTTGTCATTAGTGCACAACTAATAGCAATGAGCAGAACTTTATCCTTTTTGATCTTCTTTCTCTTCCTCACAGTTGCCGTACAGGCGCAGGGTTTTTTCAAAACTTTCTCGTTGCCGGATAAATCAGAATGGGTGCTGGATGCAGATTCCGTAGCCGGAGGAGGAACGGCCCTTCTTTGTTCCGAACGGGTGCTGATCCTGGACAATGCTGGCAATATCGTGAGGGAATGGCCACTGGGCGGAGGCTGGGACAAAAGCTGGCAGCGTATAGCAATTGCACCTTCCGGGAAAGTGTATGTACTGGTGGAGACCAACCAGAATAATGAAATGATACCACAGATCCATATCTATTCGGCTGGCGGTCAGTTTGAACGGATGGTGGAAATTCCCATGACTATGACCTCCGGACCATATGACATACATTTTTCCGGTGATCAACTTTATCTGAGTTATGTGACGTACCCTGAAGAAAAGCCAAGACGGATCGTAGTACACAGGCTATCACAGGATGGAACAGAGATCTGGCGTAAAGAGATGGCGGAAGGAATGCTGGGGTATTATGCTGTTCGTGCGGATGGCACAGGCGGCATCGAAGCTTCCTATATCAGTCCGGGTACCCGGATGCTGAAGCTGGTGCATTTTGATGAAGATGGTGGCGAGACCGTTAAAGAATTCCTGCAACTCTTTATGGAAGGAGAGATGGGCATACCCACTGCATTCTGCAGAACGCCGGATGGTGGTTACCTCCTGGCAGGCACTGAAAGTACATTCCTGGAAAATGCCGATCTGCTGCTGCTGAAAGTAGGAGCAGATGGAAAAAAACAATGGCTGAAGCAATATGATATCCGGAATTCAGATCTGCTGACAGGAATGGAATATCATGATGGCGGCTATTCCCTGCTTTCCAATTCTGGTTCGATGGATGAAGGCTGGCAGCTGAACTATCAGCAGGATGTTGTTCTGACAAGGATCGGGCTCAATGGCGAACTTCAATGGAAGCGCGCCTTTGGTTCCGTCAATGGGATGGAGGCAGCAACCCGCCTGATGACCAACCGCGATCATGTTTTTGTGAGTGGCTATATGATTCCCTACAATGAAGACCGCTACAAAGGATTCCTGATAAAAACGGATAAGGATGGACAATACCCGCAAACTGTTTTTCCGCATGCATTGCAGACGCAGGATAAATGGAAAGAGGTAGCGCTGCCTTTTGAAACCAAAACCCAGGAAATTGTAAGCAGTTGCGCACTTCCTGATGGCGGTATAGTGGCAGTGATGCAGGTAGTGGGCAATACTGAGCGGACATGGAATGCCTGTGCTTACCGCCTGGACGAAAACGGGCAACAGGTTTGGCGTTTGCCGCTGAGCGATTTCGCATCCAGGGCAAGGGCGCTGAAAGCCAGTCCTGATGGTAGTTTTGTGGCAATACTGGAAGAAGAGGACTGGGGTATCATTGTTCCTAATATTATCAGGTTCAGTGCTGATGGGAAATTGATCTGGAAGAAACAACTGTGGGAGAGCAGGCTGAATGACCTGGTGGTGTTGCCGGACGGAACGATCATGGTCACAGGTTTTGACCTGCTTGAACAGGGAATAGGCTTTCAAACCATGCTGGTAAAACTCGATGCTCAGGGCAATCCACTTGTAAGAAGAATATTTCCGCTCTGGCAGTTATGGAGCATGGGAAACACACTCAGCCTGACTTCTGATCAGCGGGTACTGCTGGGAGGGATGACGCAGAAACCATTCGAACAGGAAAAAAAATTCCTGATGATGAAACTTGATTTCGATGGAAATGACACCTGGACTAAAACATATACCGGGCCTGAACCATCTTCTTCTGCCAGTTTTGTAATCGAAAAGGGGGATCATTATTATATTGGCGGTTATACGGAGCCGTTACCTACCACTAACCGGGATATCTGGCTGGTGAAAACAGACAAAGCGGGTACAAAAGTCTGGGATCATCGCTATGACTTTGATAAAATGGATGAGGCAAATTTTATCATTCCCGTTGGAGAAAAGAGTTTCTGCCTGGCAGGTACAACCGGTGAGCCTGCACTGGGAAGAATGGAACGTTATGGCTTCCTGGCCGAAATACGGGATGATGGGCAGTTGGGCCAGCGGCTGTTTTATGGACAGGAAGGAGCACAGACATGGATCACCGGATTGATACAGGGTGTAAACAATACGGCGCTGTTCACCGCCAATAAAATGTTGCCCTATGGCAATGCAATACCCATGCTGGGTAAGTACGATCCCGGCGTGGTGCTGTCTTCGGATGATACAGAACTGGCAAAACTGGTGATGGTAGGACCTGTTCCGGCAAAGAACGCGGCCTGGCTGAGGATGGATCATCCATATATTGGAAATATTCGCATACTCATTACCGGTATCAATGGAGTTGTACTTCGTCAATTGGAATCCAGGAAGTCCGGTCACAGGCTGGATATTGCATTACCGGTGCAGGGATTGCCAGGGGGAGTGTACCAGGTGGAGATAAAGCTGGATAAAGTCCGCGTGGTGAAGCGGCTCATCATACAGCCATGAGAATTCCCGGGGTCTGCCCAGTCGCGGGCCCCCCGCGCACCCCAAAGAGACCGAAGGGAACGAAAAAAAAAAAAAAAACGGGAAGCAAAACAAAAGGCACCAACCCTGGTTAAATTAAATTTTTTT
>NZ_JBQCGW010000228.1:0-11975 GCF_051955275.1 Pseudobacter sp.
ATTCTATTTACCAGTTGCACGAAAGAGTAGGAAGTCGCAATACAACATATCCCGCAAAGCACCCAAAGATTGAAATAGAATACGAAATTAAATAAGGGTTGATTTCAAATCCGCTTTTAATACAAAAAGAAAGCGTCTCCATTGCGGAGACGCTTTCTTTTTGTAATTATATAACGAAGCGCTTATTTGGCAGGTGTTGCCGCAGCTTTGTTGATATTATTTGTCCACTCCATGGAAATGGCGCTCTTTTCGATCTTGATATAGCTGCCGGGGCTGGTTTCCAGTTGGATGGTGCCGTCTTCGTTCATTTTGTTAACGGTACCGTGGATACCTGCGATGGTAACGATCTTGTCACCTTTCTGCATGTTCTCCTGGAATTGTTTTGCCAGTTTGGCTTTTTTGGCTTGCGGGCGGATCATGAACAACCAGAATACCAGGATCATACCACCCAGTAATACCATGTTCATCCAGCCTGCGCTACCACCCTGAGCCTGTAAAAAAATAACTAACTGTGTCATTGTATTGAATTTGAGAATTTGTGTTGGGAAATAGAGTTTGTTATTGTTGTTGAGTTTGCGGGATCACTTCTACATTGAATGAAACCTTGTGGTTCTGTGTGCCGTTGGTATTGGCGTCCACGTCGATTTCCTTGTGATTGATACCTGGCCTGCCTTTGCTGTTGAAGGTAGCTTTGATCTCACCTTCTGCACCGGGAGCGATGGGCTCTGCAGGAGGATTGGCCACTGTGCAACCGCAACCGGGGTGCACGCCACGGATCACCAGAGGTTTCTTGCCTGTATTCTTGAAACGGAACACCACTTCCACCATCTGACCTTCATTCACCTTGCCCAGGTCCCTGGTGGAGTCGATCCACTGGATATCCGTAAGCTCATTGTTGTTGATCAGCTCAGGCTGTTTGTAGGTCTGCTCGCTGTTACCACAGGCTGTTATCAGCACTGCTGCGATCATGAGGGTGAATATTGATTTCATCGGTCGATCCGTTTTTGCAAATCTAATGAATGATGCTATAGATCAGTTCTGTTTGTTATTAGGATTGGGTGAAAATGCAACTTTTCGCATTTTATTTTCACGGACCAGGTCCTTATGGATATTATCCAGGATACCATTCACAAACTGTCCGCTCTGCGGGGTACTGTATTCCTTCGCCAGGTCGATATACTCATTGATGGTAACCTTTGGCGGAATGGTTTCAAAGAAGAGGAACTCGCAGATGCCCATGCGCATGAGCAGCATGTCCAGTACGGCGATCCTTTCCGCGTCCCAGTTCTTCAGTTTGGGACGGATATATTCCATGGTCAGTTCTTTCTTTTCCACGGTGGTTTCCAGCAGGGTTTTGGCGAAATACCATTTTTCATTTCCAAGCAGTTCCTGGAAATTGAAGTTGGCGGGTTTTGCCAGGAAGGTCATGAGGAGCTGGCTGAGCATGTCCCCGTCATCGTCCCAGTTGCTGAAATATTCTTCCACATAGCTGTCGAACCTTTCATTGCTGAGCATCAGCTGTGTGAAGATGAATTCCAGGATCTCTTTTTCCTGTTTCTTGTCTCTTCCCTGGATGGCGATGTATTCTTTGTATTCGGGTCTTTCGGTCAGTTCGGTATAGATCTTCTTCACCATATCCTGATCCGTGATGCTGGCAGGCCTGATCTCTTTTTTAGCCTGCAGCCAGGACGGGGATTCAAGAATCTTCCAGAGTACTTCATTCCCTGCGAGCTTGGTGTTCACACTGAGATCTTCGGCTGAGGGTAAGTGTTTGGCGGCGCGGTTGCGTGCATCGGTTTCTGCGTAGCGGGCCAGTTCTGTGAGAAAATGAACCATGAATACAAACAACTGCTCTGACTGATCGAATTGTTTCTGGAGGAGCCTTACCTGTTCTGCGGTAGTTAATTTCTTTTCTTCGCCAGATTCTGCGTACTGTGTTTCCACCGCGTACAGGGTCTGCATTACTTTCACACGAATATTTCTTCTGCTGATCATTTTCTAAGAACTGTTTTAGAGCGGGCAAAGCTAAATCATTTAAGGCTACCCCCCAAAAAAGGAATGGGCAGGCAGGATGGGGGCTGTCTGAAAAAATGGCACTGGGAATGAATGAGATAGGGCCGGTGTTTCTGGTGTTTTTGGCAGGGTGGAGGCCCAATCCGGAAAAAATGACCTGTTAATGTTCCCGAAAAGGGGATTGGTACGAAATTCGTTTACCTTTGGCAGCCTTGAACGGGTCCGGGTAATTTATTCGCTCCCGTTCAAAAATTCACTAAAAAACTTAAAAACTGATAAAATGGCTAAGAAGTTAAATGTTACCCCACTGCACGACAGGGTAATTGTGAAACCTGCTAAAGCGGAAGAAAAAACTGCTGGTGGTATCATCATTCCTGATACTGCCAAGGAAAAACCCCAGCGCGGAACCATCGTAGCTGCCGGCCCCGGCAAAAAAGATGAGCCCGTTACCGTTAAAGTTGGAGACACTGTACTTTATGGCAAATATGCCGGTACTGAGATCCAGATCGAAGGCGAAGACCTCCTGATCATGAGGGAAAGCGACATCTTAGCGATCGTTTAATATTTCTGAGGTTCCTATCAAATTAAAAAATTTTCAAATCAACAGTATATGGCAAAGCAACTGTTCTTCGATATCGAAGCACGTAATAAAATGAAGAAAGGGGTTGATACCCTGGCCAATGCAGTGAAAGTGACACTGGGTCCTAAAGGCCGCAATGTGGTTATTGAGAAAAAATTCGGTGCACCTGCCGTTACTAAAGACGGTGTGAGTGTTGCCAAAGAAATCGAACTGGAAGATCCCATCGAAAATATGGGTGCTCAAATGGTGAAAGAAGTAGCTTCCAAAACTGCAGATATTGCAGGTGACGGTACTACCACTGCAACCGTTCTGGCACAATCTATCATCGGAGAAGGTCTGAAGAACGTAGCCGCAGGCGCCAACCCAATGGACCTGAAACGCGGTATCGACAAAGCTGTTGTAAAGGTTATCGACAACCTCCGTGCTCAGTCTCAGACTGTAGGTACAGACAGCAAAAAGATCCAGCAGGTAGCTTCTATCTCTGCCAACAACGACGATGCTATCGGTAAACTGATTGCTGAGGCTTTCGCCAAAGTAGGTAAAGAAGGTGTTATCACCGTTGAAGAAGCAAAAAACACTGAAACTACAGTTGATGTAGTTGAAGGTATGCAGTTCGACCGCGGATATATCTCTCCTTATTTCGTTACCAACAGCGAAAAGATGGAAGCTGAGCTGCAAAGCCCTTACATCCTGATCTACGATAAGAAGATCAGCGCTATGAAAGATATCCTGCACATCCTGGAAAAAGTTGCTCAAAGCGGCCGTCCCCTGGTGATCATTGCAGAAGACCTGGAAGGTGAAGCACTGGCTACACTGGTGGTGAACAAACTGCGTGGTACACTGAAAGTGGCTGCTGTTAAGGCTCCCGGCTTCGGTGACCGTCGTAAGGAAATGCTGCAGGACATCGCGATCCTCACAAAGGGTATCGTGATCTCTGAAGAGCAGGGTTACAAACTGGAGAATGCCGATCTGAGCTACCTCGGACAGGCTGCCAGCATCACTATCGACAAAGACAATACCGTTGTTGTTGGTGGAAAGGGTAAGAAAGATGATATCAATGCCCGCGTTAACCAGATCAAAGCTCAGATCGAAGTAACTACTTCCGATTACGATAAAGAAAAATTACAGGAGCGCCTCGCTAAACTGAGCGGTGGTGTAGCTGTACTGTACGTAGGTGCAGCCACTGAAGTGGAAATGAAAGAGAAGAAAGACCGCGTTGATGACGCCCTGCACGCAACTCGCGCAGCTGTTGAAGAAGGTATCGTTCCCGGTGGTGGTGTGGCTTATATCCGCGCTATCGAAGCCCTGGAAAAAGCCAAAGGCGCCAACGAAGATGAAACCACTGGTATCCAGATCGTGAAACGCGCCCTGGAAGAGCCTATCCGTCAGATCGTTGCCAACAGCGGTATTGAAGGAAGCATCGTGGTTCAGAAAGTGAAAGAAGGAACCAAAGACTATGGTTTCAACGCCCGCACTGAGGTGTATGAGAACCTGTTCAAAGCTGGTGTGATCGATCCTACAAAGGTTACCCGTATCGCACTGGAAAATGCTTCTTCTATTGCTGGTATGGTACTCACTACAGAGTGCGTTATCGCCGACAAACCAAAGAAAGAAGAAGGTCATGCACATCCTGGTGCTCCAGGCATGGGCGGAATGGATTATTAATCTCATTCAACTTGATAGCAAAAAGGCACACTTCAACGGTGTGCCTTTTTTGTTGGGTACCATTGATACCGGCAGGTTTCTCTGTTCCCTGAATATATTGTAACTTATATGCGTTAAGAAACCCTTGCTATGAAACAAATCCTCTGGGCCCTGCTCCTCATCAGTACAGGCTCCCTTGCGCAAACCAATGAAACTGCCAGGCCGGGAAATGAATATGATGGCGTGGCTGGCAGTCCTTACCTGTATAAGGACTGGGTTAAAGGGACCGTCTATTACAAGAATGGAAGGGTTGTGGATCAGTTCAAACTGCGGTTCGATTGCGCCCGTAATTTCCTGCAGCTGGAGTTCAAGGGGCAATCTTTCTCGCCCCAGCTGACAACCATCGTTTCATTTGTGATGTACCCCAAAGACACTAAAGATTCTGTGATATTCCGCAAGGGATTTCCTCCCAACGGCCTATTCAACGGAGATACATTTTATGAAGTGATGCAAACCGGTAAAGCGCCGTTGCTGCATTTGCTCAACAAAATGATCGTTGAAAAGAAAGATATGCTGCCCAGCGCCACCACCAAATATTTTGAGGAAGATGATCTTTATTTTTTGGTGGTGAATGGCAATAATATCCTCCTGGAAAAAGGCGACAGGGAAAAGCTGGCAAAACAGTTCCCGGAGCAGGAGGCTGCGCTGTTGAAGTATATGAATGAAGAGGAATTGAAAATGAGAACGGCCGGTGATTTCAGGAAGTTCGCCGCAAAGTATAATGAGCTGGCGCAGTGATGAATTTAATCGGAGGACAGTCAATCGCGGGGACGCGAGCGACTGGGGAGCACTCTAAGTAAATGTAACTAGTCCCCCAGCTTCTTCACCTTCAAATCTTTCCACCTTACTTTGATCCCACCGCCATCATGGATCTGCAACGCAATGAAACCCTTTCCCGCCCCGATCTTTTCATCATCGATATGCACCATCTGGTGACCATTTAACCAGGTAGTTACAGAACCACCCTTTGCCAGGATCTTAAGCGTATTCCACTCACCGGGCTTCAGCCATTTTTCATCTTCCTTTTTGGGTTGGATCAGCCAGCCGCGACCATAACTTTCATAAATACCTCCGGTATGATTATTCAGCGGAGCCACTTCCACCTGCCAGCCACTGATCTTCACACCCTCGATCCCGGAACGCAGGAAAACCCCGCTATTGCCATTCGCTTCCTGTTTGAACCGACAGGTGAATTCGAAGTTGTTGAAATTACTATCCGTACTGAGATAGCCATACTGCTTGTCAGGGCCGCTTTCGCAGACCAGTTCGCCGTTCTCTACATACCATTTTTCAGTGCCGTGCACTTTCCAGCCACTGAGGTCTTTGCCATTGAAGAGCCGGATCTTTTTCTGTGCGGAAGCCGCCAGCGTGAAGCAGCAGGCCAGGAGTAAAAAAACTTGTTTCAAAGCCAATTGATTTATCAGATTAAGATAGTAAATTTCATTTGAAACCTTTCCGTATGGACAGATTTTATGTTGATCCCGATATTTCAGTGGCCAGAACACTGCACACAGATTTCTACACTGATCCTGCCATATACCAGCTGGCAAAGGAAAAACTCTTTGTTCCCTCTTACCAGTTCATCGGCGGTCAGCAGGCTGTTGCCGGCATAGGTTATTGTCATCCTTTTACCTTCCTGCAAGGATACCTCGATGAGCCGCTGGTGCTCACCAAAGACTCCAATGGCGCACTGCATTGCCTGAGCAATGTGTGTACCCACCGTGGCACCATGGTGGTGAATGAGCCCTGCAAAGTATCGCAGCTGCGCTGCCGCTATCATGGAAGAACTTTTTCGCTGGATGGCCGGTTCAAATCCATGCCCGAGTTTAAAGAGGTAAAAGATTTTCCGGCACCCTCTGATAACCTTACGCAGTTGCCTGTAAAGCAATGGGGACCCTGGCTTTTTGCGTCCCTTCAACCGGGATCAGATCCCGCGCCCTACCTTGAAGATATGATCAGCAGGGTAGGGTGGTTACCGGTGAATGAGTTCAAACCCAGGCCCGATCTGAGCAAAGACTATATAGTGAAAGCTCATTGGGCATTGTATTGCGAGAATTACCTGGAAGGATTTCATATTCCTTTTGTACATGCCGGACTGAATGCCGTGATCGATTTCGGCAATTACACCACAGAAACCTTCAGGTTTTCCAATCTTCAACTGGGCATCGCAAAAGAAGAAGATGATATCTTCGATCTGCCTGCTGGTTCCCCGGATTATGGAAAAAAAGTGGCTGCCTATTATTTCTTCGTGTTCCCGAATATGATGTTCAATTTCTATCCATGGGGGCTCAGCATCAATATCGTTCAACCATTAACGATAGATCAGTGTAAAGTGAGTTTTCTCACCTATGTATGGAAAGAAGATAAGTTCAATACAGGCGCAGGGGCTGATCTCAATACAGTGGAGCTGGAAGACGAAGAAGTGGTGGAAGCCGTGCAGATAGGCATACGCAGCCGTTTCTACGGGCATGGGCGATATTCCGTTACCCGCGAACAGGGCACGCATCATTTTCACCGGATCATCAGCAGCCTGCTAAACCCTTAAACGCATATATCATTTATGGCTAATCCCGTAACGCACCGGATGCTGGGATTCTGGTCTGCCTCCAGTATTGTGGTGGGCAGTATCATCGGTTCGGGTGTGTTTATGAAACCCGCTGTGATGGCTGCTCAGACAGCCTCTCCGCTCTGGCTGGCGATGGTATGGATCATAGCAGGCCTGTTCTCGCTCTTCGGAGGGCTGATCTATGCAGAAGTGGGGGCCATGTTCCCGCAAACAGGCGGGCTCTATATCTTCTTCCAGAAAATGTTCGGCGATTTCTTTGCCTTCATGTATGGCTGGGCAGCCTTTGCCGTGATCAATACAGCATCAGTTTCCGCAATATCATTCGTGTGCGCCCAATATGCTGATTTCTTCCTGCATCTTCCGCATTTTTCAACTACCATCGAACAATCGGTGGTCTGGAATATTCCTTTACTCGGCAAGTTATACCCGTTGCAGAATGCAGGTGTGAAATTGCTGGCAATCGCGCTGATCCTTGGGCTTACCTGGTTGAACTACAGAAGCGCAAAAGCCGGTGGCATCGTGCAGGTGGTGAGCACGTTGATCAAGGTGGGTGTGATCATCCTGCTGGTATTCGGCATTTTCCTGAGCGGCAATGGCAGTTTCCATCATTTTGTGGAGCCTTCGGCGAATCCCAAAGAAGGCTGGCAACTGATCGGTGGACTGGTGGCTGCACTCACCGGGGCTTTCATGGCCTATGACGGTTGGGTGAATGTTACGTTCGTTGGCGGTGAGATCAAAAATCCACAGAAGAATATTCCACGCAGTCTGCTGATCGGACTGTCAGTCTGCATTATCGTTTACCTGCTGGTGAACCAGGCCTATCTCTATGTGCTGCCTGTTGATAAGATGGCCAGTTCTTCCCTGGTAGCGGCCGATGCCATTGCTGTAGCCCTGGGTGATACCAGCGGCGCCGTTATCGCGGCCATGATCGCTATCTGTGCCTTCGGCGCCATCAACGGAAATACCATGACGGAAGCAAGGGTGACCTATGCCATGGGAAAAGACAGGCTCTTCTTTGCTTTCACGGGAAAGGAACATGCAAAGTACGGCACACCGGGGAACGCATTGTGGCTTCATTGCGCATGGGCATCACTGTTAGTAGTGAGTGGCAGCTTCGATATGTTGGCCGATATGTTCACCTTCATTGCCTGGGTGGCTTATATTTTCGGTGCAGCAGGGATCTTTGTTTTGAGAAGAAGGATGCCCGATCATCCGCGCCCTTACCGGGTTTGGGGCTATCCTGCAGTACCCTTGCTCTTCATTGCCTTCGCTTCTTTTTACGTGGTGAGCACTGTTATGAACGATATCAGTAAATACAATACAGGGCAATCGCCGGTGATCAATTCACTGCTCGGCCTGGCGATCACCTTACTGGGTGTACCATTCTATCTTTATTTCAGGAGATCAGATATTAAGGCTCGATCCTGACCTTCACAGGCTTGGTGCCGTAATACCAGGCATTCAGCGAATCTTTCAGCCTGCCGGTATCAGTTGGCAGTCCCGGCAGCCTTACGTAGATAGTGAACTGCAGTGAATCTGCCGTTTCCATCTGGATGCGTGGGCTGAGCTGGTGCACAAAAGCATACCGTTTCAGGGCCCTGGCTTTCCGGTCGGTTTTCTCGAAGATGTATTTATAAGTGCCCGGAGCAAGGACTGCGGGCTCCACAGGAGGAGTTGGGATACTGTCCTGCCGCGGAGTAGTGGTGCTGTCCGGGTTGATCACCGGTGTACTCACTTCAGCAGTAGGTTCCGTGGGTGTATTGTCCGTTTTATTATAAAGGCTGTAGCCGCCCCAGAGGATCACAACCAGTCCGATCACTACCAGGGTGCCGATCAGCAGGATGCGGCGCTGGTTATTGTGAACTGTATGTCTGGATTGGCCCTCATCAAACACGGGGATATTGCGGACATGTTTTTCTGGTGTTTTATCTTCAGTATGGAAATCCAGTTTTTCGAGGGTGGGCTCACCGGGAGTGAACTGCAGTTCACCGCTCTTGAACTTTTGCAGGGAACCGATACCTTCGATGGTAAAGGGCTTGCCGATATTCAGCAGCAGTTTGCCATCGCCCAGGTAACTCTCGAAGTCGGATTCAGCCAGGGGACGTATCTTGCCGGTCTGCTGACGGATGAAATCAATCAGTTCATCATCTGCTTTGAGTACATTCTTCTGTGTGAACTGGATGTATTTCAGCACTTCCCTGAAATTCTTATCGTTGAAGTCAGGGACAGATACTGCCTTATCCAAATGGAGAACGCCGATGCCGGGGAGGCTCAGGTGTTTATGGGTGTAGAAGTATTTCGCTAAAAGAACGGCAAGTTTCAAGGTATGATGGATTTTTGTTTCGCACAAGTTAATCATAAATTGTTGGTATGCAAACAAACAAGCGCCGGGCTACGTAATTTTGCGATATGACAGAAAGAGAGATACAGTTCATGCGATACTGGGAGGAAAACCGCCTCCGGGAAAGAAAATGGCAATATCAGCTCATGATCGGCATACCAATCGGGCTGTTATTTTCGTTACCTATTCTGATCATCGTATTTACTGGCCGTTACTGGTATTCCCGGGCAGACATGGCCGTGAATGCCAGCCTGAATCCCACCCTGCTGATCTCCTGCGTTTTCATTATTGCCGTTTTTGTTGCCATTTTCTACAAACGTCACCAGTGGGATATGAAAGAGCAGCAATTCCTGGAACTGAAAGCAAAGGAAAAGCGCGAAAAACAGGAAGAAACCTCCGGCGAACCCCCTATGCAGCAATAATATTTGGATCGTTGTCTATATGTTCATTACCAGCCAAAAATAACCGATGCGAAAAACTGCACTGATCTGTTGTACCATCCTGCTGATCTTTTCCCATTGCTTCAAAAAGGAGAATGATTGTGCCCCCCGCAATATCGTGGCGCCCGCGTCGGAAGTGAAGGCCGTGAAGGATTATCTGGGCAGTGCCAGTGTGGTTGCTACGGAACACAGCAGCGGTTTGTTCTACCAGGTGCTGTCGGAAGGAATGGGCATTGCTCCGCAGATCTGTTCCAGCATCCGCGTTCGCTTCAGCGGCAAACTGGTGAATGGCACCGAATTCGAGAGCAGTCAGGATGTGGTTCTTAACCTGAAATTAATGTTGGAAAGCTGGCGCCTTGCACTGCCCATGATCAAACCCGGCGGCAGGATCCGATTTTATGTACCTCCCACACTTGGCTATGGCGCTGACGGCAAGAAGGATAAGAACACCAATGCCGTACTGGTAGCGCCTTACACGCCTGTTATCATTTATGAAGTTACGCTCCTGGAAGTGAGTTAGGTGGATATCCCTTTTCAGCTATCTTTGTGGTATAAATAATGATCTCTTGCCACACGAAGCTATTTCAGTTTTTGATATGTTCAAGATCGGTGTAGGGCCTTCCAGCTCGCATACACTGGGTCCCTGGCGTGCCGCCCAACGATTCCTCAAAGCACTCGAATCCCGTCAGTCCATTTTCAATGTAGTATCTGTCCGCGTATTGTTGTATGGCTCCCTCGCCAAAACCGGTAAGGGCCATGGAACCGATATCGCCGTGCAACTCGGGCTTTGCGGAGATGATCCCGTAACATTCGATGTACACCAGATCACTCCCAAGATCAGGGATATCGCATCCATGAAAAAACTGATCCTGAACGGCACTCATGAAATAGATTTCGATCCGGCAGAAGACATCGAGCTGCTGATGACGGAAAGCCTGCCTTTCCATCCGAATGCCATGACCTGCCTGGCTACTTTCAGCAATGGCGAACAGATAGCAGAAACATACTATTCTGTCGGCGGTGGTTTTGTGGTACAGGAAGGAGAAGAGCAAGGTGGTGCCGATGCGGTACAACTGCCATTCCCCGTGGATACGGCAGATGACCTGCTTCACTGGTGCCGCAAGACCGGCCTCTCCATTCATGAAGTGGTGATGGAGAATGAGAACAGCTGGCGAAGTGAATCGGATACCCGAGCCGGTATGCTCAATATCTGGCAGGTGATGAAGGATTGTATTTATCGCGGCTGCCATACGGAGGGAACACTTCCGGGTGGACTGAATGTAAAGCGCCGTGCGGCCGATCTCAACAAGAAACTGCTTGCAGGCCGTAGCTACCACGATTACGATTCCTGGCTGATGGCGATCCGCGAAGGCGGGCAGCATTTCCAGTACATCCTGGACTGGGTGAGTTGTTTTGCACTGGCCGTAAA
The DNA here is from genome assembly GCF_051955275.1 of Pseudobacter sp. Classification (NCBI taxonomy): domain Bacteria; kingdom Pseudomonadati; phylum Bacteroidota; class Chitinophagia; order Chitinophagales; family Chitinophagaceae; genus Pseudobacter; species Pseudobacter sp. Next base: position 11,074 of record NZ_JBQCGW010000228.1, read on the forward strand.
TGAAGAGAATGCTTCCTTCGGCAGGGTGGTTACAGCACCCACCAACGGTGCTGCCGGCGTGATCCCGGCAGTGCTTCAATATTTCGTGACCTTCTGCGATGGATATAAAGAAGACAGGATCTTACAGTTCATGCTTACAGCAGCAGAGATAGGAAGTATCTTCAAGAAAGGCGCTACCATATCTGCGGCTATGGGTGGCTGTCAGGCCGAGATCGGTGTTTCCTCTGCCATGGCTGCTGCCGGATTAACGGAAGCACAGGGCGGCAGTCAGCGCCAGGCGATGATGGCGGCAGAGATTGCCATGGAGCATCACCTCGGACTGACCTGCGATCCTATAGCCGGACTGGTTCAGATACCCTGTATCGAGCGCAATACAATGGGCGCTATCAAAGCTATCACCGCTTCCCAACTGGCTCTGCAAAGCACACCGGATTTTGCGCGTGTGTCTCTGGACGGTGTGATCCGGACCATGTGGGATACAGCAAGGGATATGAGTTTCAAGTACAAGGAGACCGCAGAAGGCGGACTGGCTGTTCATATACCGATCAGCCTGAGTGAATGCTAACGGATGCCGTTTTATTTGCTTCCTGACCACTGACCTTCTCAGATCAACCAGTTAACGTTTCGTTCCGGTGCCCCTGGTCCCCTGTTGTTCATTCTTAAAAAACAACCGGTATGACTACAGAACGTAACTTCAACACCATTAGTCCATCAGCACGTGTATTGCTGCTGATGAAGGCATTGACCGATATTCCCTTTGCCAGGGAAACAGCTGCATTGATCCTGGACCCGGAAGCATTCGACCGGCTGCTGCAGCAACAACATTCAGAAACATTTCTTGCACGCGTTATTCACTTCGAGAACCGCTACAAGACCATCGATCAGATGCTTGACATCATACT
>NZ_JBQCGW010000229.1:0-26098 GCF_051955275.1 Pseudobacter sp.
GGGCGAAAAAGTAGATATAAACTCCATTGCCGATACAGTAAAAGAGGACCTGAAAGGATTTCAGCATAAAGCAGAGAAATGGGGACAGGAAGCCAAACAGTCTGCCCAGCAATTCGGTCAGCGTGTAAAACAGTTTGGTGAGGAAGCCGGAGAGTCGATAAAAACCTATTCAACCGATACCGGCGCAGGGGCGCGTACCCGCGGATCTGGCTTCGGACATGCGATAGGTGTTCTGTTCAAAGCATTCTTCATGTTCATTGCAGGCCTGGTGGTACTGGCGCTCTTCTTTGCTTTGCTGGGACTGCTCTTCGGAGGATTCAGCGTATTCCCTCTGAAGAATTTCATCCTGGAAGACTTCAAACAGGATGCACTGGCCTGGCTCACGCTCATCCTTTTCCTGGGAGTACCTATCGTAGCCCTGCTAACCTGGTTGATCCGGAGCATTGCAGGAGTAAAATCAAAGAATAAGTATATCGGATTTGCCTTCGGTACACTGTGGACCATCGGACTGATCAGCCTGATCATCCTGGTGGGCCTGGTAAGCCGCAACTTCAAAACCGGTGACGGCGTGGAGGACCAGCCATACTATATCACCAATACAAGCAATAAGCTCTATGTAGATGTAAGGGCGGTTGACAGAGGGATTTATGCCAGCGACTGGTTCGGGATGGATACTGAAGACTGGCCTTTTTACGCAGTGAATCCCGATACGCTGATGCTGAGCATCGTGCGCGTGGAAGTATCCAAGAGTCCTGATAGCAGCTATCACGCAAAAGTGCTGAAGTTTTCACGTGGACGCACACCCGAAATCGCCAGGAACCTGGCAGAAAAGATCGATTTCAAATTGTCGCAGCAAAACAATACCCTCTACCTGCCTTCGGGCTTCAAGATCAGTCGCGATGAAAAATTCCGAAACCAGCAGGTGCTGGTGATCATTGAGGTACCCGTAGGAAAGAGGATCACGCTGGATGAAAGCGTTGGCAACTTCGAGCACTTTGATCTGAATATAAACCGCCGCCGCCGTTACGATTCAGAGCTCGACCGCCGTTGGTTCTGGACGCAGACAGGCAAAGAATACATCATGACGGAAAATGATGGTCCTCAGAAAGTAGAGGATATGGACGAGAAAGAACTGCGCAGGGGCAATATCAAACTGAGGTTCAAAGACAATGACACTGAGTTCAACGCCGAGATCAACACTGGCGAAGACACATCGCGCAGCGAAGAAAAGAAAACCTATGATCCTAAATCCGATTACCGCTACCGCGGAAAAGAGGAAAAGAAAAAGGTAGATACGAAGGCTGTGAACCAGGTGGTGATCTGAGAAAGCATACGGCAGTCCGGCCAGATGGAACATCACTGACCGGAACTGCTGCTCATATAGGTTGAAGTTGGAACAACGGGGTCTGACGCCGGTTTGCGGCAGGGCCCCTTTTTTAATGCCTGCTATTATCTATTTTATCATCCCCAAAAAATCTTAAAATATGGCCAGAAAAGAATTGAAAGTCGGACTCTGGGTGATTGCCATCATAGTATCCCTTCTTGTTTCCATCTACATTATTTCGCGCTTATTCTGAGCCGGCACTGCCTGCCGGCCCGGGATGTGTCCTGCGAACGTGAACCGTTCCGTTTGTCAGCAGAAGATTTCACGATTTCTTTTTATTGGTTGCCATATGGGCAACCTTTATTTTTGCTGCTCTAAAATAGCTATATGAAGAATACTCCTTTTACGAACAGGCACATAGCGCTGGGAGCGAAGATGGCTGAGTTCGCAGGTTACAACATGCCGATCTCTTATACTGGTATCAATGATGAACACGCAACCGTGCGGAACAATGCCGGTGTATTTGATGTAAGCCATATGGGTGAGTTCATTCTGAAAGGAGAAAATGCCCTGGACCTGATCCAACGTGCAACAACCAATGATGCAAGCAAGCTCACCAACGGAAAGGCGCAGTACAGCTCACTTCCCAACGACAATGGCGGCCTGGTGGATGACCTCCTTGTTTATTGCATCGAAGAGAACAAAGTGTACATGCTGGTGGTGAACGCCTCCAACATCGAGAAAGACTGGAACCGTATCAGCAGCTTCAACACAAAGGGAGTTGAAATGCACAATGTATCAGACAAAACCTGTCTGCTGGCTATTCAGGGACCAAATGCCACCAGGATCCTGCAGCCGCTTACAGACCTGGATATCCTGAACCTGAAATATTACACTTTCGCCAAAGGCACTTTCGCCGGCGTGGAGAACGTACTGATCAGTGCAACAGGCTATACCGGAGCTGGTGGTGTTGAGATCTATTTTGAAGATAAGGACGGTAGCGCAGAAAAGATCTGGGACGCCATCTTTGCAGCTGGTGGTCCGCAGGGCATGAAGCCGATCGGCCTCGGTGCACGCGATACTCTCCGCCTGGAAATGGGATTCTGCCTTTACGGAAACGATATAGACGATAACACTTCCCCGCTGGAAGCTGGTCTCGGCTGGATCACCAAATTCACCAAAGACTTTCCTTCAAGGGCAATTTTTGAAGCACAGAAAAGCAATGGCGTGTCCCGCAAGCTGGTTGGTTTTGAAATGATCGACAGAGGTATCCCACGTCACGATTACGAGATCGCCGACAAGGATGGCAACGTGATCGGGAAAGTAACTTCCGGAACACAGTCGCCCAGCCTGAACAAGGCCATCGGAATGGGTTACGTGAAAACAGAACTGGCTGCAATCGACAATATCATTTACATCAAGGTAAGGGATAAACTGCTGCAGGCGAAAGTGGTGAAATTCCCATTTGTTTAAAGCGTGGCTCATTTCTTGCTGTTAGAATCACCCGGTTTTCAGCAAACAATGACCTATGCCCATTATCCATCTGACAACATTTATTGCGGCTCCGGCAGAACGTGTGTTCGACCTGAGCCGCAGTATTGAGTTCCATAAAAAGTCCATGAGCCATACCGGCGAAGAAGCCGTTGCCGGTGTAACTACGGGGCTCATCAACCTCCACGATACCGTTACCTGGAAGGCCCGCCATCTCAGGAAAACAAGGTATATGAAAGTGAAGATCACCGCCATGGACAAACCTTTCAGTTTTACTGACGAACAGGAAAAGGGTGATCTCCGCTCCATGAAGCATGAGCATTACTTCAAGCAGATCGATAATGGCACCCTCATGATAGATATCTTCCGCTTTGAATCCCCGTACGGCTTTATCGGAAAGGTTTTTAACCAGTTGTTTCTCAGGAAATACTTCGAGAAACTGCTGTACCAGCGCAATGAATCCCTGAGGCTGTTTGCGGAGAGCGACAAATGGAAATTTGTTCTAATGCCCTACAACGCGTAAAATTGCAGCAAATTTCCTGTCACAATTAAATCTCAGCCACCGGCATGACTCAGGCAAAACCCTCATTATATACCTCTCTTTCTCCGGCCCTTTTACATTTATACGATCTCAATAATACGGTAGTGGTGATCATCGATGTGTTGCGTGCAACCTCTACCATCGCTACCGCACTCTTCAACGGCGCACGGAGCGTGATCCCCGTAGACAGTGTGGCCAGGTGCATCGAGCTCGGCAGGAATATAGATTCAATCACTGCGGGGGAGCGCGACGGGCAGATTGCCGAAGGCCTCCAGTACGGCAACTCGCCGTTTGAATACCCCGAGAGCTTCATCAAAGGGAAAACGCTGGTGCTGACTACCACCAACGGAACCAAGCTGCTCCATATGGCACTGGAAAGAGGCGCCGGCGAAGTGATCACTGGGTCCTTCCCCAACCTTTCCTCCGTTTGCAACTACCTGGTGAAATCAAACAAGAACGTGATCCTTGGGTGTGCGGCGTGGAAAGACAAGGTGAACCTGGAAGACACCATCTTTGCAGGCGCCGTGATCGAACGCGTGCAGGAACATTTTTCCATCAACTGTGATTCGTCCAAACTGGCCGCCACCCTGTACAATGCGGCAAAGGACGATCTCTATGGCTTCATGCAGGCAAAGAACGCATCCCACTACCAGCGCCTCGCTGGATTTGGACTGGAAAAAGATATCCGTTACTGCCTCACCCCGGATGGAGCCGATGTATTGCCTTTTTATAAAGATGGCAAGCTCACGATCCACTCCTGGTAAGCATTACATATAAATAAGCACATCCTGTTAATATCATTTTAATGGCTTGCTATTTGTCTCAAAGGCATATTGGCAACGCATTTGCGTAAGTTTGTAACACCCCGGATCCGCCGTTATTTTTCATTCCTGTAAAATTTTTCAGATGGAATCTATCTGGCAATACCAGTTTTGGGGAAACACTGTATTAGCTTATACCATTGCAGCGTCGGGCATTATCGTTGCCTGGCTGGTGATCAGGCTCCTGCGGGGCAAGGTTTTGAAGAAAGTGCTGGAGTATACGGCAAAAACGCAAGCTAAATATGATGATATTATTTTCAGCACTATCCAGAAGTTCATCCTGCCCTGGATCTACCTCTTTGTGAATTACCAGATCCTGCAGCAACTGCACTGGAGCGTAAAGTGGGAGCGTGTTCTTCACGTAGCCATGGCCGTTGTTACCACTTATTTCTTTGTGCGGATTGTGAACCATGTGATCAGCCTCCTGCTCACAGGTATCATGCGTAAGCGCAATGAAACGGAGTACCGGATGAAACAGATGCGTGGCGCATTACTGGTATTGAAGATACTGGTGTGGGCGGTGGCGCTGGTTTTCCTGATAGATAACCTCGGGTACAATGTAACTACCATGATTGCAGGTTTGGGAGTGGGTGGCATAGCCATTGCATTGGCTGCGCAGACGATTCTGGGGGATCTATTCGGGTATTTCGTGATCTTTTTTGATAAACCTTTCGAGATCGGTGACTATGTGGTGTGGGGCGACAAGTCGGGAAACATCGAATATATCGGCATCAAAACCACGCGCATCCGCAGTTTGGGCGGAGAGCAGCTGGTTGTCACCAATTCTGACCTTACCAAGCAGGCCCTTTCCAATTTCAAGAGCCTGCAGCAACGCAGGGAGGTAATGAATTTCGGGGTTACCTACGATACGCCGGTGGATGTGCTGCAAAGCGTACCCGGCATGATGAAGCAGATCATTGAAAGCAAGCCCAAGACCAGGTTCGACAGGGCCCATATGTCTGCGCTGAAAGACTCCAGCATCAGTTTTGAAGTGGTATACCTTATTCATACAACGGATTATACAGAGTACATGGATATCAGGCAGGCCGTGCTTTTCGACATACTTTCGAAGTTCAGGGAAACGAAGATCAGTTTTGCCTATCCTACGCAAACGCTCTACTACAAGGCCACGGCAACCGTGTAGTCAGGATGGTTTGCATACCAACACAATGAATGTGTTTGGAACGGATGCTGGCGATAAACCCGCAACGGTAAAGCCTTGTAGAGGAAAGATGACAACAGGACAGGCTGTTAAAGGATAGGTAAATGCCCTGCCTGAAACTAACAGCTAAGGGTATACCTGTATGGATGATTATTGCATGTAATGCCCGGATTGTCAGCGTTTCAGCGGATCGCAACCTTGCTTCCAGCAATGAATTCTGGTACTGGGAAAAGTCGTTTGCGGGTAGTCAAAAATTTTTGCTTTTTGCAAATTTGGCGTATTATTGTGCCGGAATAAGACTGATAAGTCACCCCGATCTCTCTAAAGCTCGTCAGTTTTTCTGATTCCGCTCAATATAGTAACTCATTTCAAATCGTTTTTTCAACACACAAAGATTGGTTTTCTAATCAAGTGTTAAACACTCAAGATTTTTATGTATGACATTCTGCAACTGAACGACATGCTCGTTCCTGAGCTGCTGGATATAGCAGAGCAGTTGAAAATCTCCAACGCTAAAAAGCTCGACAAGCAAGAACTGATCTACAAGATCCTCGACAAACAGGCCGTCCTGGCCAGCGCCAACAAAGGCAACAACGCAGAAGATAAAGGCAAACGCAAACGTGTTATCAAAGCAACTACCGCAAACAGCACTGAAGAAGCAGATGTAATGAGCGGTGGTGAAGAAAAGAAAAAAGAAACCAAAGAACCAGTCAAGAAAGAGCCTGTGGCAAAGAAGAAATCAATGGAGAAATCCGTGGAGAAAGCAGCAGCAGCAGCGGCCCCCGCACCTGTAGTGAAGAAGGTGCGTGGCAAGAAAGACGCAGTTACTGCAGCAGAAGAAGAACAGCCACTCTCTCATGACGATATCGATAATAACAATTCAGAAGAGTTCGGTAATGAAGCTGCAGAGATTGAACAACCCGGCGAAGCAATAGTAGAACAGGCTCCGCAACACGGATTCAACAATGGAGATAACCAGCAGAGGCCTTACCAGAACCGTCGTGAAACAGCCTTCAACATTGAGTTTGACGGTGTGATCCTCGGTGAAGGCGTTCTGGAAATGATGCCCGATGGTTATGGCTTTCTCCGCTCTTCCGATTACAATTACCTTTCTTCTCCCGATGATATTTATGTATCACCCTCACAGATAAAATTGTTCGGTCTCAAAACCGGCGACACTGTGTACGGAGCGGTTCGCCCTCCAAAAGAAGGTGAGAAATACTTCGCGCTGCTGAAAGTGGAAACTATCAACGGCAAACAACCTGAAGATGTGCGCGACCGTGTTCCTTTCGACTACCTCACGCCACTCTTCCCATTCGAGAAACTGAACCTGTTCACTACTCCCAATAGCTATAGCACACGTATCATGGACCTGTTCTCTCCTATCGGAAAAGGACAGCGTGGTCTGATCGTAGCACAGCCCAAAACCGGTAAGACTGTACTGCTGAAGGAAGTGGCAAACGCCATTGCTCAGAATCACCCCGAGTGTTACCTGATGGTAGTACTGGTGGATGAGCGCCCTGAGGAAGTTACCGATATGGAACGTAGCGTAAGAGCAGAAGTGATCGCTTCCACCTTCGACGAACCTGCTGAAAAGCACGTTAAGGTGTCTACCATCGCGCTGCAAAAAGCAAAACGCCTGGTAGAGTGCGGACATGATGTGGTGATCCTCCTGGATTCCATCACCCGTCTGGCACGTGCCCACAATACTGTTGCTCCCGCTTCCGGTAAAGTACTCTCCGGTGGTGTGGAAGCTAACGCCATGCAGAAACCGAAACAGTTCTTCGGTGCTGCCCGGAAGATCGAAAATGGTGGTTCACTCACCATCATCGCTACCGCTCTGATTGACACCGGCTCCAAAATGGATGAGGTGATCTTCGAAGAGTTCAAAGGTACCGGTAACATGGAATTGCAGCTGGATCGCCGCCTGGCCAACAGACGTATCTTCCCTGCCATTGACCTGGTAGCTTCTTCTACCCGCCGCGATGACCTGCTGCTGGAAAAAGAAGTGCTGCAAAGGATGAACCTGCTTCGCGTGTACCTCACCGATATGAACACGGAGGAGGCAATGCATGAGCTCCTCAGAAGGATGCGCGGAACCAAGGATAACCAGGAGTTCCTGGCAAGTATGAACGGATAAACTTTATCATATTTATTTGTAGAACGCCGGTTGTATGACAGCCGGCGTTTTTCTTTTTCCTGCTATTCCGGGGGGCGAAGTGAGGAGGTGTTTGCAGGCTGTAAAACATACCCACACCTTTTGGGGCTTTGATGGGCGGTGGTGGGGTATGTTAGGTTGTGGTATGAAGATGGGCTGGGGGAACGTATGTTTTGAAGGCCTGCAAACACCTCCTCACTTCGCCATGGGCACACTGAAAGCGGCGGGAGATAAACGCCGGCGTAGCGTTGAGAAAATAATATTGAAAGTAACCTTCCGTCATCCTGAAGGAACCGAGAGTGCCCTGTATTCCCCGCGCATTGTGAGGTGCTCGTGCTGAAAAAGAAAGAAGGGGGAACTAACGCATCCCTCCAATTAAATGTAGCAGTGGGTATCCGATATTATTGGAACCCCCAAAAAATGAATGAGGCATTATTGTGGCATCAATGAGATATCAATGAGGCATAAATGAAGAATCAATGTAACATCAACCTTTTTGAACAAGTAAACCCTCTTACACTCAAAAACCTCTGACACCATTACTTGTGCTGACGCACTCTTTCCCCTTCCCCAACCCCGCGGCTTGAGTTGAAGTGTGCCATCTTGTTTTTCAAAAAAGTATGATGCACAGTGGGGTTCTGCAAAGTGTGGGGTAGTGTGAAGCGGGCCTCCAAAACATACGTTCCCTCAGCCCGGCCCAGCACCCAGGCCCCGACACTCCAAACAAAAGTCCAATAGTACCACTAAAAGGTGTGGGTATGTTTTACAGCCCGCATCGCACTACCCCCACTTTGCCCAAAAATCAAACAAAAATCATAAAGAAAAACAAAAGGCATTTACTTCAACACCACGCCCTTCAACCTCTCCTTCCTCCACTGACCGGCGAGCTGCTGCGCAGCATTCAGATCATCGAGTTCGTACAGATCAAACGTGGTGTCCTGGAGATTGATCTTCCAGACCGTTACCTTTTTGCCGGCATTCTCTTCATTTTCCTGGGTTCCGATGATCACGAGATTGCTGTTATCTGTCCAGAAGGCATCTTCCACACTGCCGCCGGGTCCCATGAAGAGGAGGCGTGTGCGTTTTTTTGATTTGGGATCGATGAGGTTCACTTCGGTGTCAGGACCACCGGCTGTGCCGATATAGCGGCCCTGGTTGTCTTTGCGGATATCAATATTGTAGCTGTCGAGATCAATGAAGCGGCTACTGTCCGGAGCGTATTTGAGGAATGCTCCATAGTTGGTGTAATATGATTTGGCGGGGGTGAAGGCATTGCTGAGCAATGAATCTTCCTGCCAGCTGAGCTTGTATTTGAATTTGCTCCAGTCGAAGGAGGGGATTCGTGCTTTTGCATAGTCGGTGAAACCGGCGGTTTGAAAACGCTGGATGGTTTCGGCAGTGAGGGTGGTATCAGGGCCGGTCACTACCACGCTGTCTGGTTCTGCGGTTTCTTCGGACTCAACGGCTTTTTTATCGGTGCTGTCGTTGCAGGAAGTTGCCAGGAAGAGGGCCAGCACGCTGGTGTAAATTATATGCTTCATCATGTGAAATGTTGATGATTAAGGTACACAATTATTAAGGATCCGCCAGTAGTCTGAGGGGCGGAGCCGGTATTTAACGCTGTTTTAATGGTTGGGTCGGCCCAGATCAGTTGGACGGAGTCAGAGCATCTATCTTCTGTGCCAGCTTGCGGTCTTTTTCAGTGATGATATCACCGGCATCGTGGGTGCTGAGCCAGATCTCTACCTTGTTGTATACGTTGGTCCAGAGGGGATGATGGTTCATCTTCTCAGCCTCAAGGGCAACACGCATCATGAAGGCGAAGGCTTCGGAAAAATTGCGGAACTCGAACTGGCGGTAGAGCTGATTGTTTTTTTCCTGCCACATAAAATTCGGTTTTGATGACTAAAAGATCAGGTGTCCTTTGTTCTTGATTTTTTCATTGGTCAGTTCCGTTACCAGCTGTACGGGAGCTATGGAACGGATGCCCTGTACCAGTTGCTGCATAAAATCTTCTGCCACGGTATCTCCTTTAAGGAGCCATAGGAAATCAAGGTGCTTGAATTCAGGCAGCAGGTATTCGCCATCAAACTGGTTATGGTAGAGGTAGTGGATGAGGGAGGTGGTGGGTTCGCGGTACTCGAAGATGCTGAAATAATATTTGCGCTCTTTTTTGAAGAGCTGGATCTCGATCTCGTTATTGATCCTGAAATCATAGCGTAGCAGCTGGTTGAGCTGCCAGCAGAACTGGTAGTTCTTTACAGATGCTACAATGCCCAGCAGGCGGGTATTGTCGAAAAAATCATCTGCAAGGTCGTCGAAATCTAGTTTCAGTTTCATGGATGGTCGGTAATGGTTGGGAGCAGGTGTTAGAAAGTAACGCCTGCTTCCAGGGTTTCGTTGCCGCGCTTGTATTTGACAGTAGCTGAATCGCCTTTTTTGAATTTTGAGAGGGCCTGCATATATGCTTCCATAGAGCTGATGGTATGGGTGCCCAGTTGGGTGATGATATCACCTGCCCTGATGCCTGCTTTCTGAGCGGGCTTATTATCGCTCACGCCATCAACACGGAGGCCTGCGCCGGTGAAGGTATAGTCTGGCATCACCCCGAGTGTTACGCTGAAACGGGTGCTGGTGCTGGTTTGTGCCTCGCGGGTTTTGGTAAAGGGCAGCTTTCCTTTTGTGTTGGTGGCGGTTACCAGGTTCTCGATTGTTTTTACTATCTGGAGTTCGCCATTATAATTGATCTTGTTGAAATCATCGGAGGGTTTGTGATAATCAGTGTGCAGGCCGGTGAAGAAGAACAGTACGGGAATATCCAGGCGATAGAAGGAAGTGTGATCGCTGGGGCCGGTGCCGCTTGAATCGAATTTGAAAACAAGAGGATTGGATTTGGTATTCATCTTACCGAACAATTCACCCCAGACAGGCGATGTTCCGTAACCGCCGATAGTGAGCACTTTGCTGCTATCGTTGAGGCGGCCTACCATATCCATATTGATCATATAGTTAACATCTTTGATGTTGATGGTAGGGTTCTGTGTGAAATATTTGGACCCGTTCAGGCCCAGCTCTTCGGCAGAGAAGGCGATGAAGAGGTAATTATTGCTTTTGTTTTTGGAGGCGTTGATATTACGGGCCAGTTCAATGAGGGCGGCGGTTCCGCTGGCATTGTCGTCTGCGCCGTTATGGACCTGGTCTTTCACGTTTGGCGCCATGCTGTTGCCATCTTCGCCATAACCGAGGTGATCATAATGGGCGCCCAGAACGATCGTTTGTGGAGCTCCGTTATCGATATAACCAATTACATTCTGACCGGTCCTGGTCTTTTCGCCGATATCCACACGGATCTTCACATCATAGGTTCCGGACTCGTCCTGGAGATAGGTCTTTACCGCATTGGATGTAAGATAAACTACAGGAATAGTGAGAGCTGCGCTGCGGTCTTTCCCATTGAACCTGAGTTGGTCATTGATCTTCGAAGTATTGTAAAGGACCATGGCGGACGCCCCTTTGTTGGCGGCTTTGGTCACTTTTTCGCGGATGGCGCTTTCCAGGTCGAAATGAGGGTTGCTGGCGTTATCTTCCAGCAGATTCTTCAGATCCTGGAACCAGGGTACTCCTTTTTCTGCGAGGGCAGTGCTCACAGCCGCTTCCACGCTGCCGTTGGGACTGTAGGCCAGGGGGAAGAAGTCTGTGTTCTGTTTGAGATCATTTCCGTCTATAATGAAAAGCGTGGATGTGTTCACCTGGCGGCCTTCATTGATCTCGAAGGGCTGGTACCAGCTACCGGAAACGCCTTTGGGTTTCAGGCCGGCCAGCTCAAACTGCTTGCTGATATATTCCCCGGCCAGTTTTTCTCCTTTGGTACCTGCGCGGCGGCCTTCCAGCTTATCGTCTGCCAGGTAGGTCACATGGGCTTGCAGGTTGGCCAGTGTGGACTTGTCGGTTTTCTTGAGCTTTTGGGCATTGACCCCTGAGGAGATCACCAGGAAAAGGGAAGCAACACTCAATACGCGGATCAGCATACAACAGAGATTTTTCTTTAATAGTAGGAATTGCTGCAAAGGTACTTGTCAAACTGTATACCAATCATTACGGCGTAATAAATTCCCTGATTAGTAAACTAATAGGTAAATTCAGGTTTTGCGGATGCCTGGTGCTAATGCCGGGTTCGCAAGTGACTGATTGTAAAGGAGCGAGATTGGATTTACATTAAGATTTAGTATTTGGCTTTATTAGGTCGTGTTTTTTCCTTTACTTTTGCAGATTGGCCTTTTCTGAAGAGGGCTATGGAACTATAATTTTTAAAGAACAGCATGGCACTACCGCATCTCATTAAGTACGTGTATACCAATGGAACTGATGAAGTGATTCGTAGAGGCAAAAAGATCCACGCCATTGGTTATGTAGAGTTGGTGGATTACGATGAGCTCCTGGACTCTGTGGTTTTTAGGGTAAAAGACGATAGCTACGCTACCTACTATAAGGTTAGTATTCAAAAGTTCAAAGACCCCCGGAACCTATCCGTCCGTTGTGCTTGCCCGTATAACCTCGGCGATATCTGCAGACATGAAGCTGCTGCACTCATCCAATTGCAGGAAATGCTCGACAAGAACATGCTCAAGACCCAGGAGGTGGAGTATGATCAGCGGCATACCGTGATAAAGATGAAGTTCATCGACCTCAAAACATTACGCCTGCTCTGTTCCCCCGAGGCCTATTCAGAAGCCGAAATATACCTTCGCACACAGCGTGCTGATATTGAATATGCCAAAGATGAAGTGGTGAAAGCTACTGTGAACATCGAAGGCAAGGATCACAAAGTGGTGATCCGGAAAAACGAAGAGCGTAACTTCGATACCAGCTGTGATTATGACGATACGCACCATCCGCTCTGTCTTCCCAAGGTGATCGTATTCCTTCAGTTGCTGAATTCATACGGCCCTTATTATTTCGACTCTATCCGTAACTGGGATAAAGAAAAGAACAAGTTACTGGAAGCATACGGATATCAGCTATCTGATAACCTCGAAGGAAAATTTGAATTCACTTATAAGGATGGCAAGCCCTTCCTGCGTGTGCTGGATCCTTCCATCAAACGGGTGAGCCCACAGGATTCCGCTAAAATGCGCGCCAGGCCTGTAATGGCCGAAGCAGAAACGGTAGCGGAAGATACTGCAGCAACAGAAGATGTAACGGCAAAAGGACCAGCGCAATCACTCAACAGGCTGGGCATTGTTTTCAACTTCAATGCGGAAAGCTACCCCCACTTCACCATCGATGCTATCAGCGGCGAGTCCAATGAAAGCTTCACGGCCTTCACTGGAAAAGTGGAGAAGCTTGATCTGACCAAGTTTGTGAACATCGACTCGTTCAATGAGCAGGATAAGCAACTCTTTGCTCCCATCCGCAAAATGCAGGAGAGTGAGATCACCAAATACCTGAACAGGAATTCTCCTTTCAGCGGTATCTGGGAAAATATCATTCACCACGAAAAAGATGAGCTGCCAGAAGAAACAAAGGCGCTCATGAGTGAATACCTGCACCCAAAACTGAAAAAACTTTTCGCCGATATCGCCTCCAACCCGTTCATATTTTACCTGAACGGAAAGAAGGCATTCAAAACTACCAACCTGCATACAGTAGGCGTGGTAACCGACTTTATTACTCCCTGGTTCAAAGTATCGCGCAATAACGATCGCTTTGAAGTGGAGGCCTGGGTGAAACTGAACGGGCAGAATGTTCCTATCACTGAGAACACAATGAACAGCGGACTGGTGTTCTTCCATAACGAGAACCTCTTTCTCTGGGAAACCTCCGAGATAGTGAACCTGGTAACCCGTTTCCAGTCAAAACACGGCAAGCTCAGTTTCTCAAAAACCGAATGGCCGGAACAACTCAAATCTTTTGTATTGCCGCTTACCCGGGAATATCATGTTGAGTTTGATCAAAACCTCATCAGTGAGGTGAAAGACGGCGATCCCGAAAAGCGTGTGGTTCTGCAGGAGAAAGGCGACTACCTCGTATTTATGCCGCTCTTCAGTTACAAAGGATTTGAAACGAAGGCAGGTGGTAAAGATGAGCTCATCATTCCTGATGGCGACAAAGTACTGGTAGTACATCGTGATAAGGAAAAGGAGCTCACATTCTTCAAAAAGCTCGAAGCGCTGCACAGCAATTTCATCAGGCCGGAAGGTGGGCAGCAGCTCGCTCTCAAAGGCAGTGATGTACTGAAGAACAACTGGTTCTTCCTTTTTGTAGACGCCATGAAGGAAATGAAAGTGCCCGTATTCGGTTACGATGCACTCAAAAATTTCCGCTTCAATACCGCCAAGCCACAGACGAAAATACATATCAGCAGCAATACCGACTGGTTTGATGCACGCGTGGATATCCTCTTCGGAGAACAGAAAGTAACCATCGCCGATGTGAAGAAAGCACTGGCCAACCGCCAGCAGTTTGTGACCCTGGATGATGGTACCCTGGGTATCCTTCCCGAAGAGTGGATCAAGAAATACTCACTGCTCTTCAGGGTGGGTGAAGGAAAACAGAACCAGCTGCGTTTATCGAAATACCATATGAGTGTGATCGATGAACTGTATGAAGAAAGAAATGAAGAAGAACTGGTGCTGAAGCTGGAAGAGAAATACGAAACACTCAGGAATTTCAATAATATCAGGGAGATCCCTGTACCGGAACACCTGAAACCCATCCTGCGTCCTTACCAGGAGCATGGATTCCACTGGCTCAACTACCTGAGCGAGATCGGATGGGGTGGT
Organism: Pseudobacter sp.; assembly: GCF_051955275.1. Classification (NCBI taxonomy): domain Bacteria; kingdom Pseudomonadati; phylum Bacteroidota; class Chitinophagia; order Chitinophagales; family Chitinophagaceae; genus Pseudobacter; species Pseudobacter sp. The sequence goes on from NZ_JBQCGW010000229.1 coordinate 14,280, forward strand.
ATCCTTGCAGACGATATGGGTCTTGGTAAAACCATCCAGGCCCTGTCTTACTTATATTACTTCCGTAAACATCATGGGAGGCTGCGTGCCTTAGTGGTATGCCCTACCACCCTGATGTTCAACTGGGAGAATGAAATAAAGAAATTCACGCCTGAGCTCACCTATCATATTCATCATGGCGGCGAACGCACGCGTGATAAAGAACAACTGGCCAACGCGGAAGTGATCATCACTACCTATGGAACCCTCCGGAGTGATATCAAACTGCTGGTAGACCTGCCGCTGGATTATGTAGTGCTCGATGAAAGCCAGGCCATCAAAAACCCGGCCAGTAAGGTTACCAAGGCCGCCAGCCTGCTGAACGCCAGGAATCGTTTGTGCCTCAGCGGTACCCCATTGCAGAACAATACCTTCGATATTTTTGCGCAGATGAACTTCCTGAACCCCGGCATGCTCGGTAGCATCGAGTTCTTCCGCCAGGAGTTTGCCATTCCCATAGACAAGTTCGGGGAGGCTGACCGTAAGGACCATCTTCGTAAACTCTTATTCCCCTTCATTCTCCGCCGTACCAAGGAACAGGTGGCGAAAGATCTTCCTGAAAAGACCGAGACCATCCTCTTCTGTGAAATGGATGATGAGCAACGGAACATCTACGATGCGTACAGGAATGATTTCCGTGACAAGATCCTGGGCACCATCGAATCACAGGGTATCCAGCGTTCACAGCTCACCATCCTGCAAGGTCTGATGAAGCTGCGCCAGATCTGCGATTCACCGGCCATCCTGAATGAAGCGGAGAAATTCCCCAATCATTCCATCAAGCTGGAAGAACTGGGCAGGGAGATCACAGAAAATATCAGCAACCACAAGGCGCTGGTGTTCTCCCAATTCCTGGGTATGCTGGGACTTATCAAGGAAAAGCTCAGGGAACTGGATGTTGATTTTGAATATTTCGATGGAAGTACAACGGCCGTCGATCGTGAAAAAGCCATCCAGCGTTTCCAGAATGATGAGAAATGCCGTGTATTCCTTATCTCCCTGAAAGCGGGTGGTGTGGGTCTCAACCTCACTGCCGCTGACTATGTATACATTGTGGATCCCTGGTGGAACCCCGCTGTGGAGCAGCAGGCCATCGACCGGACCCACCGGATTGGCCAGACCAAGAACATCTTTGCCTACCGCATGATCTGTAAAGACACGATCGAAGACAAGATCCTGCAATTACAAGATAAGAAGCGGGTGCTCGCGAAGGACCTCATCACAGATGATGAAGGGTTTGTGAAGAGCCTCAGCCGCGAAGATGTGGAATACCTGTTCAGTTAAACCTGACCGCAGTAAAAGGATCATAGGAATAATTATTCCGGGTTTTAGCGCGTACATGCCAGGAGCTGACATGTCCTGCACAAGTTTGTCAGGAAGGCAGCCGTCTAAATCCCTATTATATTCTTTTATCCCTACAAGCCATGAGCAAAGCTTTACTGGTATTCCTTTTTATTGTGACTTCAAGTGCTGCCATGTCCCAGAAGATCTCGGGCAGCATCAAAGGCAAACTCACTGATACAACTTACAGAGAACAACTGGCCGAAGCCACCGTGTCTGTGCTACACGCGCTCGATTCCTCGCTCGTTTCCTTTTCCCTGTCCAACGAAAAAGGAGAGTTCACCATAAAAGACCTGGATACCGGAACTTACAGGCTGCTCGTAACTTATTCGGGATATCAGCCACACTCCAGGCTTTTCAGCGTAACGAAAGACTCTTTCAATATCGACTTCCGCACTATCTACATGGATAAAAAAACCACATTGCTCGACGAGGTGATCGTGGAAGCACCTCCCATCGTGATCAAAAAAGATACGGTGGAGTTCAGGGCAGGTTCTTTCAAAACAAAACCTAACGCAACAGCGGAGGACCTGCTGAAAAAACTTCCCGGTGTGCAGGTGGATAAGGATGGAAATGTAAAAGCCCAAGGCGAAGATGTTCCCAAAGTATATGTGGATGGAAAGGAGTTTTTCGGGTCCGATCCCAAAATGGCCACTAAGAATATTACGGCCGACATGATCGAGTCCATCCAGGTTTTTGATGATATGAGTGACCAGGCGAAGTTCACCAGGATAGATGACGGAAGCCGCTCCAAGACCATCAATATCAAACTCAAGAAAGATAAACGTAAAGGCTACTTCGGAAGGGCCACGGTGGGCGCGGGTTCCGACGGGCGTTATGAAGGCAACCTCAACTTCAACCGTTTTGATAACGACAGAAGGATCTCCATCATGGGCGGATCCAACAACGTAAACAGGCAGAACTTCTCCTTCAATGATGTGGTAGGAGGTATGGGTGGATTCGGGTCACGTGGTGGCGGCGGTGGCGGTGGAGGCATGGCTATGAGTGTTGGAGGATTTGGTGGTGGCGGTGGTGGCTTCGGCGGCGGCGGCGGCGGACGTGGAGGTGGTGGAGGCCGCGGTGGTGGCGGATTTGGAGGTGGCGGCTTCGGGGGCGGTGGTTTCAACCTCGGCAGCGGCGGATCAGGCATCACAAAGAATACATCAGCAGGCATCAACTACACAGACAAATGGGGTAGTAAACTGGATATTACAGCCAGCTACTTCTTTTCACAGGGCAATACCATTTCAGACAGAAGCAGTTCAAGAACAACCTTTCTGCAGGATACCGTGCTGCGTCAGGCGGAAAGCGCGCTTTCTGATAATATGAACCGCAACCATCGCATCAATCTGCGGATGGAGTATTATATAGATAGCATGAATTCATTGCTGTTTACCAGCAACGGTACATTGCAGAATTCCACCTCTTCCATGATCGATACCTTCACTACTTTCAAATCAGTGAAAGGAGGTCCTGAGTTCAGGTACATCGATGGCAGAAATGAAAACACCAATGAGCGGGAAGGGCTCAGTCTTCAAAGCTATTTACTCTATCGCAGGAAGTTCAAAAAGCTCGGACGGACACTTACTCTTGGATGGAACAATGCCATCAACAACAGTGATGGTAATGGCAGGACCAATGCGCCTTTCATCTATTATAAAGAAGATGGGTCGCTTGATCAGACCATCCCACAGGATCTCAGAAGCTTCCAGAAAACAAAATCCAACAATAACCAGTTAAGCGTTTCTTACACCGAGCCGATCGGAAACAACAAACTGGTAGAACTGAACTATTCAATACAGAATCAGCAAAGCACTTCCGACGCAAAATCTTTCAGCTACAATGATATTTCCGGAAAGTATGATTCTGTAAATGCCAACCTCACCAACTATTTTGAGAATGATTATACTATTCACAGAGGTGGCGCCAACTTCCGTATGCAATGGACAAAAGCCAGTGTGCAGGTAGGCGGTGCAGTTCAATATTCTGAACTGGAAAACAAGAGCAACCGAATTTTGAAGGGAAGGGATACTACTCTTCTTGTAAATCAGAATGCGCTCAACTTCGCTCCCACAGCCAATCTGAACCTGCAGTTCACAAAAACGCAGAATCTGCGTATCAACTATCGGGGAAGAACAAACCAGCCAAGCAGTACACAGTTGCAGGATGTTCCTGATCTCAGCAACAGGTTACAGATCCGCAATGGTAACCCCGCATTGAAACAGGAGTATACCAATAATCTCTCTGCCAATTATTCTTCTTTCAACATTCAGAATTTTCAATACGTAAATGCTAACCTGCAATTCTCAAATACCAGCAACAAGATTGTAAACAGCATCACAGATGTGCCATCCGGTATCCTGGATGCGGACTCGCTCAGCAAGGGTGCACAATACATTGTGCCGGTGAATATGAACGGATCATACAACACATCAGCTAACGTAACGTTTGGTTTCCCGCTGAAAGGAAGATTCAAAGGCAGCAATATCAGTTTCAATACCAGTGGTAATTACAACAGGGATGGTAGCGTTCTCTACAACGAAACAAACTTCACCAAAACACTGGCGCTGACACAGGGCGCAGGCATCAATATCAACTATAAAGACAACCTCTTGCTGGGATTGAATGCCAACGTGACTTTCAATAATGTGAAATACACTGCTACCCGTTCTCTCACGCAGGATCAGAAATACTTCACACAAACCTATTCTGCAGATATCAGCTATACTTTCTTCAAAAGCCTGGTGTTCTCAACTGATTTCGATTACCTGATCAATACAGGAAGAACGGATGGATTCAACCAGAGCGTGCCGTTGCTGAATACCAGCCTTGCCTGGCAGTTATTCAAAAAGAAGAACGGAGAATTGAAATTTGCCGTGTATGACCTGTTGAATCAGAACCAGAGCATCAGCAGATCTGTGGGCGATAACTATATCCAGGATACAAGAACGGTAGTGCTGAAAAGGTACTTCATGGTAAGCTTTATGTTCAACCTCAATAAAGCCGGTGATAACAGGCAGCAACGCCCTGGTGGAATGCCCGGTAATATGCCAAGGAATATCGAAAGGCAGATGCGTGGCGCAACCCGTGGTTAATTAAGAAACATACTTAAATAAAAATCCCGGCCTTTAAGGGGCCGGGATCAGCACATACAATTTGGTTTCAGAGGTAAGTGCTTATAGATGTAGGAAACTATCTTCTTTTGGCATAACCAGGGGTAGAGATCGGTGATTGACCGACCATCAGCACTGTAACAATACTTCTAAGGAAACTAATGAAATTAAATGTAGGCTTGTAGCTTCTGCTGTAGACTTTAGCACGGTGAACATCGTAATACATTGTGCTCTTTTTCATTGATATTGGTTTAGGATAAAAAAATCATGGCGTACAAACATAACAACGAGGCTTTGAAGATATTATTGTGGGCACCCGTATAGTATTTTTCCTATTTGATCCCGCCAATGGTTTTACTATTTTTCGGCCAAATCCACGGCCCATGAAAAGTGTACAGGTTCTGTTACTCTTTTTGATAACAACACTTCCCACATCGGCGCAGGGAGTTTTCAGCAATCAAACGAATGCCGCATTACAGAAAGTGATTGAAGACTACCCTAACCGTTTTAAGAATATCAAAGGTGATCTGCTTCAGGAACATAGCGGCTATGCTGACTACCGGTCCAAGGTTCAGATCCCTGGTTCCCTCAATTGTGTGATTTCCCACGGCTCACAGCCGGAGCCTCTCAACTGGACCTGCTCCTTATTTGTATCCTCAGATCACGAAAAGGCAAAGCAGAAATACCAGGAGCTGTATGATCAGATCAGCAACACCATCATCCGCATCAAGGGGCAGAAGCCTTTTATCCTGAATGGCACTTATATAGCGCCGGACCAGGAGAATAAAGCCACTGCCACACTTTTTCAGATGACGCCTGCCCCGGAATGCATTCAGAGCCTGCGGGTGGAAATACATCTGCGCTATCGCGAAGACTGGGAAGTACTGCTGATAGTGAATGACCAGCCCAATTATTAACCTTCATTAACATTAAAGCAAGACTGTTTAACCTGTTTTAGAAACTACCAGGAATACTTTCGTGGGGTAATAACCCACGAACACTACTGGTATGAAAAAAACAATTCACCTGCTTGTTCTTATAGCTCTTCCCTCCTTGCTGCTGGCGCAGAAACATGGCTCTGTAAAAGGCCAGCTGTACGATTCAGTTGCCAGGCAACCGGTCAGTTCAGCCACAATCTCCCTGCTGCTGCAAAAGGATTCTTCCCTGGTAGGTTTTGTTATGTCTGATGAACAGGGAAGGTTTCAGCTCGATAAAATTGCCAATGGAAAATACAGGCTCCTGATCACTCACGTGAACTATCATAATGGTAACCAGCCTTTCAGTATCAGTGATACGGCATTTCAGAAAGACCTGGGCAGGGTATTCATGGCTGATCTTTCCCAGACACTTCCCGAGGTGATAGTTACAGCGGAAGCGCCGCCTATTACTATGATCGGAGACACCATACAGTACAATGCGGGTTCTTTCAAGGTGGTGCCCAATGCAAGCGTGGAGCAGCTGCTGAAAAAATTGCCGGGGTTGAAAGTGGATAAGGATGGAACCATTACTGCGCAGGGCGAGAAAGTAAAGAAGGTGTTGGTGGATGGTAAGGAATTCTTTGGCAATGACCCAAAGGTGGCCACCCGCAACCTGCCGGCAGATGCTGTGGATAAGGTTCAGGTATATGATAAGCTCAGCGATCAGGCCCAGCTTACGGGCTTTGATGATGGCAGCAGTCAGAAGACCGTGAACCTGAAGCTCAAGAAAGACAAGAACAAAGGAAAGTTCGGAAGATTGTCTGCCGCGGGCGGAACGGATGACAGATTTGAAGGCCGCTTCAACCTTAACAGCTTCAATGGAGGCCGCAGGATATCGGTGCTGGGAACAGCAAATAATACCAACAACGACGGCTTCTCATTCAATGATATCATGTCCATGACCGGCGCACGGGCGATCGGCGCAGGCGGGGGAGCAACAATAGTAACGATGGACGCCACCAATATGCCTTCCTTGGGAGGAGGCAGCGGTAATATACGTACCATCTGGGGCGGTGGAGTGAACTACAATGATATGTTTGGAAAGGCTGATGTTTCGGGCAATTACTTTTACAATCATTACAATCCTAAAGCGAGATCCGAAACCAACCGGCAGAATTTCTTAGGAGACAGCAGCTGGTTGTACAGGCAGAGCTCAGTGAACAATAATATCAATAATGGTCATCGTCTCAACCTGGTAGCGGATATTCCCCTGGACTCATTTCATTCAATCCGGATTGCACCTTCACTGACAACGCAGGACACACGTAATAATATCACCCGTGATTACCAGACACATTTGAATGATGGCAGGTTGGTGAATGAAGGAGGAAACCGCACAACCGATAAAACCAATGGCTACACCTTCAGGAATGATATCCTTTTCAGGAAGAAATTCAGGAAACAAGGCCGGACATTTTCAGTGAATCTTTCCACCAACCTTAATGCCAGCGATGGTTATGGCACACTGGAGTCAGTAACGGCTTTTTATAAACCCGCCGGTAATTTAACGGGAAGGGACACTCTGAATCAGAGGAATGAGCAGCAGTCGGACCTCAGAAACTACCAGGTGAAAGCGGTGTACACAGAGCCCATCTTCAAAAAATCATTGCTTGAGTTCAGTGTAGGCAACAGTTATGAAAGGTCCGGTTCAGAAAAAACAACCTGGGACATTGACCGGATCAGCAAACAGGAGCTCATCAACGAAAATTACTCGAATGACTATACACGGAGCTATGGTACAACGGATGCGGGCGTTCGATTTCGTTCCAAAGGAAAAAAATATGAGTATTCGCTGGGTGGTTCATGGCAACAGGCAAAGCTGAGTGGGACGATTACTGCAGGAACAAAAGATTCGGTTTTGAACAAGTCGTTTTACAACTGGTTGCCGAATGCCACATTCAAATATACTTTTAAGCAGATGCATACATTGAATATGAGTTATCGCACCAGTACCAATCAGCCTTCTGCTTCGCAGTTGCAACCCGTGCCTGATAACAGTGATCCGTTGAATATCAGGGAAGGAAACCCTGATCTGAAGCAGGAGTTCACTAATACGGTAATGCTGGGCTTTCAGGCTGTGAATCCGTATGCAGGAAGGAACTTATTTGTGAACCTGAGTGCACAGATGACCAATAACAGGATTGTTGACAGTGATACATTAAGTGAAACTGGTATCAGGTATACCAGGCCCGTGAATGCAGATGGTGTGTATAATCTTACTGGTAATATAAATCTTGGCCTTCCGCTGAACTTCTTCAAAGGGCGTGTGAGCATAGGTACAAGGTTGAATTACAACAACAATAAACAGTTATTGAACAAGCAGGAAAACCAGATCCGCAGTTTTACGGCGGGGCCTGATCTCTCGCTGGATCTTAACTTAACGGATAAGCTTGATATTACACTAAGGGCTGGTGTTGATTACAACAAAGTGAAATATACGTTGAGCCCCGAGCGAAATACAAATTATTTCAGTCAGAATTATGAGTCTGAGCTAAACTGGCAATTACCGAAGAACTTCTTTTTATCTACCCAATTCAATTACATTATAAATAACAGGCTGGCGGAAGGATACAATTTGCGGGTACCGTTGTGGAACGCTTCCGTCAGTAAGCAGTTCCTGACCAATAACCGGGCCGAAGTAAAATTATCTGCATATGACCTGCTCAATCAAAACGTAGATGTTACACGAAATGCGAATAGAAACTACATAGAAGACGTAAGGTCTACGGTGTTGAAAAGGTATTTTATGCTAACGTTCACTTACAACCTGAGTAAGGTAGGGGGCCAGAGTGCACAGGGGGTGCAGATCCGGACTTTCAGTCGATGATGTAGCTAATTGATATCGAATAGTAAAAAGATCCTGCTGACTCAGCAGGTTTTTTTGTATCGTATTTTTTCGAAAAGGCGACGGTAAATTATGCGAGGGCATTGATATGCATCATGAATGCGAAATATTTTTGTGCATCAAATACTTAACGGATATATATAATCGTTGAATTACATGTTGATCTCGTATAAATCCTATTTGCGTAGAGATTTTATATGACTATAATTACATCTTGATTAAAATCAAGGGGACGACGACTTCTTATCTACCCAAACCCAATTCGTATGAAACCACTGTTGCTTTCAGCTGTAATGGCTGCTGCATGTGTGTCGGCTTCAGGACAAGCCAAGCCATCGATAGCTCCGGATGTTATTAATGTTGCCGGAGGAACATTCAAGCAGGGATATTATTCCCTTGATTTCAGTATCGGTGAAGCAACGCTGATCAATACGATGAAGAGTCCATCCGGTAATTTCTTTCTCACCAACGGCTTTTTGCAACCCTACATACTTGGTATTAATGATCCTTCCGACAACCCGCATTTTACAGATGACGAGGTTCGCACTTATCCCAATCCTACATATGGGCCTTTTGAGATAAACATTTTTACGAAGCAGCAAGGCAAAGTAAGAGTGTTTCTGTTCGACAGGTTGGGCAAAGTGGTGTTTACACGCGAGAGTCAGACATTTGGTTTTGGCTGGCGTGAACGTGTTGACCTGACAGGGCAATTGAACGGCATGTATATGCTGAAGGTTGAATTGCATCCTGATGATGGAACGCCGGCAAAGAAAGGATCATATAAGATCATCAAAGTAGGCAGATAAGATAAAAGAAACCATTCCCCCTAAATCCAATTTTTATGAAGAAAACATTCCTGCTTTTCTTTTCCGTATGGCTATCGGTTAAGATGGTTGGGCAGGCGCCAGGCCAAATGAATTACCAGGGCGTAGCGCGAAGTGCGCTGGGATTAGCCCTTCCGAACCAAAACATTAAACTGCGTATAACCATTCGTGATGGAAGTTCCGGCGGATCGGTATTGTTTCAGGAAACGAGACTGATCAAAACAAATCATCTCGGTTTGTTTTCAATAGCTATCGGAAGTCCCGGCGCGACCGCTGTTACAGGAACCCTCCTGGGTATCAACTGGAGCATTGGCGGAGCGAAATTTCTTCAGGTGGAAATGGATCCCAATGGCGGGAATGATCTGAAAGATATGGGTGCCACTCAGTTGCTGAGTGTGCCTTATGCATTGTCTGCCGGTGCAGCTGTTCCCGGCGGCGCTGCCGGTGGAATGCTGACGGGGCTTTATCCCAACCCTTCCATTGCTAATGGTGTTATCTCTACTATTCATCTTGCTGACAATTCCGTAACATCGGTTAAACTCGCCGATGGAATTGTTACTACCAATAAACTGGCCGATGGTTCTGTTACTTTAGCCAAGTTAGCTGTCGGTGCGGGACTGCCGCCTGTGGGTAATGCTGGAGGAGATTTGGGGGGAACATATCCAAATCCTACGATAGCATCCAATGCAGTTACAACAGCAAAGCTTGCTGACAATTCAGTAAACTCCAATAAGCTGGTTGACGGATCTGTAGGAAATACCAAGATCGCCAGCAATGCTGTAAACACTTCAAAAATTGCCGATGGTTCAATAACTACTATTAAAGTTGCTGATAATACCATTACAAATACCAAGCTTGCAAATGATGCCGTAACAACAACAAAAGTTGCTGATGGTGCTATCACGGCCGCGAAGCTTGCTTCCGGTATTTCACTCCCCCCCGGTGGTGCGGCTAGTGGTGATCTGAGTGGAACTTATCCCAGTCCATCTGTGGCAGCCAATGCTATTACAAATGGAAAGATCGCAGATGGTGCAGTGAACGCAAACAAACTTGCAACAGATGCGGTTGTTAATGCTAAGATTGCGAATGACGCGGTGACTACCACCAAAATTGCTGATGGAGCTGTCAATGCCAATAAACTGGCAACAGATGCAGTTACCACTACTAAGATTGCTAATGATGCGGTGACAACAGCCAAAGTAAAAGATGGCTCTATCACAGCCGCCAAGCTTGCCTCTGGCATCACACTTCCTCCTGGTGGTGCGGCTAGTGGAGACTTGACCGGAACTTACCCTAACCCAACTGTAGCCGCTAACGCCATTACTTCTGCGAAGATCAATGATGGAGCAGTAAGTAATACAAAAATTGCAGATGGTGCTGTTGGTGCTACAAAACTCGCTGCCGACGCGGTGATTACAGCCAAGATTGCTGATGGCGCAGTGAATGCCAACAAGCTTGCTGCTGATGCCGTAACCAATACAAAGCTTGCTAATGATGCGGTGACTACAGCTAAGGTAGCTGATGGTTCTATCACAGCCGCCAAGCTTGCCTCTGGCATCACACTTCCTCCCGGCGGTACAGCCAGCGGTGACCTGACCGGCACATATCCCAACCCAACCGTAGCCGCTAACGCTATTACTTCAGCGAAGATCAATGATGGTGCTGTAACTAATACAAAGCTTGCTAATGATGCTGTGACTACAGCTAAGGTTGCTGATGGTTCTATCACAGCCGCCAAGCTTGCCTCTGGAATCACACTTCCTCCCGGCGGTACAGCCAGCGGAGACCTGACCGGAACTTACCCTAATCCAACTGTTGCTGCAAATGCCATTACAACTACCAAAATCAACGATGGAGCAGTAAGCAATACAAAAATTGCCGACGGTGCAGTAGGAAATACCAAGATCGCAGACGGTTCTGTTGGTGCGACAAAACTCGCTACCGACGCAGTAGTGACAGCCAAGATTGCTGACGGTGCAGTAAATGCCAACAAACTCGCTGCAGATGCCGTTACTACTGCTAAGCTGGCTAACGATGCGGTAACCACAGCCAAAGTAGCTGATGGGTCAATCACTGCCGCCAAGCTCGCCTCTGGCATCACGCTTCCTCCCGGCGGTACAGCCAGCGGAGACCTGACCGGCACATATCCTAATCCAACTGTTGCTGCGAACGCTATTACATCTACCAAGATCAACGATGGTGCAGTAAGTAATACAAAGATCGCAGACGGTGCTGTAGGCGCCACCAAACTTGCTGCTGACGCGGTGATCACAGCGAAGATCGCTGACGGAGCAGTGAATGCCAACAAACTTGCAACTGATGCCGTTACCACAAATAAAATCGCCAATGATGCGGTAACTACAGCTAAAGTAGCTGACGGTTCAATCACAGCCGCAAAGCTCGCCTCTGGCATCACGCTTCCTCCCGGCGGTACAGCCAGCGGAGACCTGACCGGCACATACCCTAATCCAACTGTTGCTGCGAACGCTATTACATCTGCCAAGATCAACGATGGTGCAGTAAGTAATACAAAGATCGCAGACGGTGCTGTAGGCGCCACCAAACTTGCTGCTGACGCGGTGATCTCAGCGAAGATCGCTGACGGAGCAGTGAATGCCAACAAACTTGCAACTGACGCTGTGACCACAGCGAAAGTTGCTGATGGATCAATCACTGCTGC
>NZ_JBQCGW010000230.1:0-33109 GCF_051955275.1 Pseudobacter sp.
TTTCTAATTCCTGATCAATGAAAACAAGATCTGCAATTGTCATCGGTGCAGGCATTGTGGGCCTGGCCATGGCGCGGGCATTGTCTGCAAAAGGTTTCTGTGTAAGAGTATTTGAAAGGTCTTCCCGCGCAGTAGGCGCTTCCATCCGCAATTTCGGAATGGTATGGCCAGTGGGGCAACCTGGCCACCTGTATGAACGTGCATTGCGCAGCCGCGAGATCTGGAAGGAAGCTGGTAGTGCCGGTGCTTTCTGGAATGAGCAGGCCGGCAGTCTGCACCTGGCCTATCATGCAGATGAATGGCAGGTGCTGCAGGAATTGTATGAGAGTTTTCGTAAAGAGAGACCGGTGCAGTTGCTTACGCCTTCACAGGTGTCCAATATGTCGGAGGCCGTGGTGGAAAATGGTTTGTTGGGTGGGCTGCACAGTTCGGATGAGCTGATCGTTGATCCCCGTGAAGCTATTGCGGCATTACCCGGATGGCTGGCCGAAAAGTATGGAGTGGAATTTTCCTGGAATAAATGTGTGAGTTATGTTTCAGACAATACAGTATATGTGGGGAACGATGAGGAGCATGAAGCTGATCTGATTGCAGTTTGCAGCGGAGCTGATTTTGAAACGCTCTATCCTGAAGCTTTCTCAAAATACCCGCTTACGCGCTGCAAGCTCCAGATGATGCGGTTCCGCAGTCAGCCTGACGCCTGGCGGATCGGGCCGGCGCTTTGCGGCGGTCTTTCGCTCATACATTATAAGAGTTTTATGGCAGCGGCATCACTGCCGGTTCTCAAGGAAAGGTATCAGCGGGAAATGGCTGAGTACCTCAACTGGGGTATTCATGTAATGGTAAGCCAGAACGGTTATGGTGAGCTCACAGTGGGGGATTCGCATGAATACGGTTCTGTGCATGATCCTTTTGATAAGGAGTTCATCAACCGGATGATCGTTGATTACCTGAAAACTTTCGCGCGTTTCAAAGACTGGACCATCAGTGAAACCTGGAATGGCATCTACCCCAGATTAACGGACGGACAGGCCGATCTGAGCTTCAGTCCTGAGCCAGGTGTGATAGTTGTGAACGGGCTTGGAGGTGCAGGCATGACACTTTCATTCGGACTGGCCGAAGCAATAACAAAGGATCTCTGACCCTTATTTTCTCAGTAAAGCAAAGGCGGAGCCGAATTCCTGTTGTCTGATCTCACTGATGAGGCATGTGAGCATCAGGGATTCCAGCAGGCTGCTGCGGCTGATATCTCCCAGATCTATCACATCGCGCCAGCCAATGGATGCCAGCAGTTGCTCAACTGTTGATTTTGCCTGATCATTATTTCCACAGAGATACATCACGGGAGTACCTTCCGAAAAGGAGGGATTTACCATGGTTGCGGAGCCCACCATATTGAGGGTTTTTACCACCCGGCTGTCGGGTAACCATTGCTGGATCAATTCTCCTGCAGAAATTCCCTTGAGGGCCAGCTGCGGGGTTTCACTGAATTCCACTGCATTGGAAAGGTCGATAATCACTTTATCCCGGAGCGCGCTGCTGCTGATCTGTTTGAGCACAGTTTCCACTCCGCTCCAGTTGATGGCCAGTACTATCACTTCACCAAAGGAGGCGGCTTCGTCAAAAGTGGCGATCTGGCAACCCGGACCCATCTGTTCTTTCCAGGTGAAGAGGCTCTCGCTCATCGGGTCGCGGCTGCTGATCTTTACAGAATGGCCGGCATCTATCCAGCCTTTAGCCAGCACTTTACCCACGCTGCCGGCACCTATAATACCTATATTCATTTATATCGGACTTGACTTGAGTAATTGAGAATGATGCAAATTTACTTGAATAATCATCCTGTTTTTTAATTGGAACTTGATCGGGAGCAAGACTTTGAAAGATTTCCGTTTTACGAAAATAAATTCGCTGTAGTTTGGCACAATTATTCCTTTCTTTCGTAAGTTCTATTCTTTTTTCAGCCCACTTCCTATTGTAATAAAAAGAGTTAAGGTTCTGGCTTATTTATTACACAAATCTTAAACGAAAGGATGAGAGAATTGTTCGCGGGCGCATTGCTATGTCTATTTACGGGATTTTTTTTGCCAGGCTGCAGGGATACAGCGCTGGAGGCTTTTGAAACCGAAAACGGTATCAATGCCATTGTTTATCAGTTGAAATTACAGTTTGGAAACAAGGGACGTTACGCAAATATCCATTTTCGCAATGATGATTCCAGCGGACTGGTGCTGACTATCACGGGACTGGCTGACGGGAATCCTGACAGCCTGGTGGTTCGGCAACTCAGAAATACCAGCTGGGTGCAACTGAATGCCATTGCCATGAGTGAGCTTCACGATGGACTTTACTTCTTTACGCTCGACTCGCTTTCGGGGATGAAGATCTTACCGGATCTGATCAAATCCACCATGAACAAAATGACGAAGGATATGCCAAAGGCAGGATTGAAGATCAATGAAGTGATCATCAACGGGCAAACCTTTGGTCCTACGGAAGATCCTCTCCGCTACAACATCTATGTACAACCGAAGGATGTGTACGACAAGTTTGAATTTTCCTACAATCTTAAAGGGCAATTGAAAAGCATCCAGGATTACTGATCTGCCTGATCAGGGCTGGCTGAACCTGCTGTCTTTGATGAAGGTGGAATCCGTAAGGGTCCGCAGGAATGCCAGCAGGTAGAACTTATCATTGATGGTCAGTGGGATGCCGTTTTTCACCAGCGGGTCTGTGGTGGGACCATTCTGTACGCCGCTGTTATAATGTTCCATTACCTGTGACATGGACAGGAAGCGGCCGTCGTGGCCATAAGGGGCTGTAACAGCTACATTCCGCAGGCTCGGAACCTTGAACCTGAGCGAGTCGGCGGGTTGACGGGTGATATGCATGCGCCCGTAATCTTTGATGGTCGGATCCACGGGGATACCGGTATTCCGGAAGCTATTATCCGTAAACAGAGGCTCAGTATGGCAACTGCTGCACTTGCTCTGGAAAAGCGCGTACCCGGTCTGTTCGTCGGCCGTAAAGTTGGCAGCGCCTTTTTTTACGCGGTCATATTTTGAGTCGGCTGAAATCATGGCTCCCACAAACTGGGTGAGGGCCCAGAGCATTCGCTGGCTGGTAATATTCTCATCTCCAAAGGCAGCTTTGAAGAGGGAAGGGTAATTGCCGTCGGCCTTTAGTTTGCTCAGCACATTATTGAGGTCTTCAGCCATTTCATTGGGGGCTGTGAGTGGCGCCAGCGGTTGTACTTCCAGGTTAGCGATGCCGCCGTCCCAGTGAGTCAGCGGTTGCCACGCAATATTATAAAGCCCCGGGGCATTACGGGTGGTGAACTGGTCGCCGAAACCATGGCTCAGCGGATGATCGAAAGTGGAAAAAGCGGCAAACTGCTGGTGGCAGCTGGCACAGGGGAAATTTCCGTCTTTGGAAAGCCGGCCATCATAGAACAGTTTCCTGCCCAGCTCAAAGCCCTGTTGTGTAAGCGGGTTGCCGGAGAAATTATAATGGGGTGCCGGCCATCCTGCAGGGATATCAAAACTGATGGGGTTTGCCTGCGCACCCGCATCCCCGGATTTTTTGCATGCCTGAACCAGTACTGCTCCCGTTACCAGAAATAATATAATCAGTATGGTCCATTTTACGGTCATGCTTATTCGATTTTGACCCCCATTACCGTGAACATCTTGGAGTAGTTGTCGGCTATCTGCAAGGCCATTGCACCTGGTGTCATCAATGTGGGTTGTTGTGATATTCTGATATCGTGTGGGCTGTTGAACCAGTCGTACACATCGGCAGTTACATCTATGATAGTGTTTTTGCCGTTGCTAACAGTCACGCCGGTATTGTATGGGAAGAAGAGCTGTATTTCCTTGTTGGCGTCCTCGCCCTGTTTAAAACCTCCAACATGGTACATGAACATTTTGCCGGCTGCTGAGGACGAAGGGGAGGTTCCTTCCAGCTTCGCGAAAATATAACCGGTGGTCCAGGTCCAGAACATGCCATGCGTGGGATCCAGTGCATCTGTCTGCGCGCCGCTGACATTGTGCGTGCTGTCAACGCCCAGGATGAACGACAAGCGGTTATAGGTTCCCGGTAGTGCGCCGATCTTTACCAGCGTGGAAGCGGAATCCCTGAAATCCACCAGGAAGTATTTGGTAACATCTATTTCAAATGCCTGGTTGGTGGCTGTATTGGAAACGCGGAGGGCGCGTACATAGAATTTGAAATTCTTCACTACAAAAGACTCCCCCCATTTGTTGGCATAGGTAGTGGTATCGAAGAACATTCTTACGGAGTCATATTGTACAACTGGTTTGAAGCGGATGGTGAGATTGGTTTCGCTGCCCTTGAGCTCATTCTTCACATCTTTCTGGCAACTGGTGAAGGCCAGGGCACAAAGTAAGAGTGCCGTTACATACATTTTCAGGGGCAGGCGATTTGGTTTCTGGTTCATAGATTTGGTGGTTTGGGTTAAAGATCGTTCTGACGGATCTTACGTCTGTCCGACTTCTGCTGTGATGCTTTTTTCTTGGTCTCCAGCCTTTTCGCTTTTGACCCTGCAGAAGGTTTGGTAGCAATTCTTTTCTTCTCTTTTATCAATGCCTTTTCCAGTAACGCATTCATTTTCCTGATCACTTCCTGTTTATTATCGAGCTGCGACCGGTGGACCTGGCTCCTGATCTGCAAAAACCCTTCCGGATTTAGTTTGGTGGCCAGTTTTTTGATCAAAATCTCTTTTTGTTCCCCGGTCAGGATCAGGGAGTTGCCGATATGGAAATATCCTTCCACCATAGTTTCCACCTTGTTCACATTCTGGCCGCCTTTGCCTCCGCTACGGGCGGTCTTGAACTGCATTTCTTTTGAAACCTCTATCTTCATTCCATAAAGATAAAATTAAAAAACGGCTATGCGGGTAGTGATCCAAAGGGTAACGGAAGCTTCTGTTACCATCGATAATAGTATACGTGCGTCCATCGGGAAGGGTTTGCTGGTGCTGGCAGGAATTGAAGATGCCGATACGGGGGAGGATATTGAGTGGCTGGCTGCCAAAATAGTGCAGCTGCGCATTTTCAATGATGCGGAGGGGGTGATGAATGTAAGCCTCCGGGATACGGGCGGCGAGCTGCTCCTGGTCAGCCAGTTCACCCTGCATGCCAGTACAAAAAAGGGCAACAGGCCCTCGTATATCAGGGCCAGTAAACCTACGGTGGCAGTGCCGCTATATGAGCAGCTGATAGCCGCGCTGGAAGCGGAACTGGGCAAACCCATCGGTACCGGTGAGTTTGGGGCCGACATGAAAGTGGCCCTGGTGAATGACGGTCCCGTTACTATCATAATCGATTCAAAGAACAAAGAATAATCAAAACTGATGGATATCACTTTACAACAGGCCCAGGACCAGGTTGATCACTGGATCAAAACCGTAGGCGTGCGTTATTTCAGCGAGCTAACCAATATGGCCATCCTCACGGAGGAAGTGGGCGAGCTGGCCCGCATCATGGCCCGCAAATATGGCGACCAGAGTTTCAAGGAGTCGGACAAGCAGAAGGACCTGGCCGATGAAATGGCCGATGTGCTCTGGGTGCTGATCTGCCTGGCCAACCAGACCGGCGTGAACCTGACGGAAGCGCTTGAAAAGAACTTCGTGAAAAAAAATATCCGGGATGCGGACAGGCATAAGAATAACGAAAAACTGAAATGATCATTGTTTGCGGCTGGTCAGTCCCCGGGATATCATGGGAAGTATCAGTGCCATGCAAAGGAATCCGATGATCAGTGTTTCGGTATCGATGTCTGAAAACACTTTGAGCCCTAAAAACAGGAGGGCAGAGACAGTTTCCATGATAATCACTTCCTTCCTGAATGAAGAGGATGACCAGGAATTGGCTGGCCGGTCCATTACTGATCTGATCTGTTCCGGTGGAATACCTTTTTGGAGTAGCTCGTTTTCCAACTCACCTGCCGGGTAGCCGGACCTGATCTTTTTACGGATGTATCTTTCCAGTTCTTCCTGGTTCATATGCTATTTTTTCCTGATTTCGGCCATTTTCCAAACCGTTCCGGCTACCCCTGCCAGTAATAGCAGGATACCGAAGCTGTGCAGGAAAGTGCCGCTCGGGTATTTGCTCATTTTGATGAGGCCGCTGATGATAAAATAGAGGGAAACCAGAATTGTAAGGAAGGCTATTGCCGTCGGTTTATTCATAGGTCCGGGATTTGATCCAAATTTAGTTCCGGAAGATGGAAAATGCAAGTCCTGTGAAAAGGTAAAGACATTATCTTTGCCGGCTATGGCAACAGACAATAATCGTTTTCAGGCAATCATTTCACATTGTAAAGAGTATGGATTTGTATTCCAGTCAAGTGAGATCTATGACGGGCTCAGTGCCGTATATGACTACGGCCAGTGGGGTAGTGAATTGAAGAAGAATATCAAGGACTACTGGTGGAAGAGCATGGTGCAGATGCATGAGAACATTGTTGGGATCGATGCTGCCATCTTTATGCATCCTACCACCTGGAAGGCCTCCGGTCACGTGGACAATTTCAGTGACCCGATGATCGATAACAAAGACAGCAAGAAGAGATACCGTGTGGACCACCTGCTGGAGGCATATGCCGACGAGCTGGAGAAAGCCGGAAAACCTGGTGATGCGAAGTCATTGTTAGATGATATGAACGCATTACTGGCGGCTGATAATTTTGAAGGCCTGAAAAAACTCATTGAAGATCATAAGATAAAGTGTGGAGTTAGCGGTACTTCCAATTGGACGGATGTCCGTCAGTTCAACCTGATGTTCTCCACACAACTGGGAAGTGTTACTGATGAAGCCAGTGAGATCTATCTGCGTCCTGAAACAGCACAGGGTATTTTCGTGAACTTCCTGAACGTGCAGAAAACGGGCAGAATGAAGGTGCCTTTTGGAATTGCCCAGATCGGAAAAGCATTCCGTAATGAAATTGTGGCAAGGCAGTTCATCTTCCGTATGCGCGAGTTCGAGCAAATGGAAATGCAGTTCTTTGTTCGCCCCGGCACACAAAAAGAGTGGTATGAGAAATGGAAGGAAACCCGCATGGAATGGCATAAGAGCCTGGGTATCCCTGCTGATAAATATCGGTTCCACGATCACGTGAAACTGGCATTTTATGCGGATGCAGCTTGTGATATTGAGTTTGAATTCCCTATCGGATTCAAAGAAGTAGAAGGTATCCACTCAAGAACTGATTATGATCTGGGGCGTCACCAGGAGTTCAGCAAGAAGAAAATGCAATATTTCGATCCGGAGATCAATCAGAATTATATTCCATATGTGATTGAAACCTCCATCGGTCTTGACCGTTGTTTCCTGATGGTGATGAGCAATGCCTACACGGAAGAAGACCTCAGCACCCCGGAAAAACAGGATAGCCGCGTAGTTTTACGGTTTGCCCCCAAACTGGCGCCTATCAAACTGGCCATATTGCCACTGACAAAAAAGGATGGATTACCGGAAATAGCCCGTGAGATCATGGACGAGTGTAAAGGCTCCTTCCGCTGCTTTTACGAAGAAAAAGACGCTATTGGTAAACGTTACCGCAGGCAGGATGCGATTGGCACTCCTTTCTGTGTAACCGTTGATCATCAAACCAAAGAAGATCAAACAGTTACTATCCGTTACAGGGATACCATGCAACAGGAGCGGATTGCTATAAATAAAATAAAAGAATTGATTGAAAAACAAATTTTATAAGTACATTTGAACCGCCTATCGTTGCAATAAACACCACGCCTGACAGTTCATTCTCGCCCAACCGACACAGAAACTTGGACTATTTCATCCTATGGGAACCAATAATTCCCGGTTAAGGCCGTTTTATTTAAAGATTAGTGGTAAGAACTGTGGTTCTACACGCTAAAAGCTTAACATATGATGATGTTAATTACAATACCTGTGAATTTATTTTTGCTGGGTGGTGCATTGGCTTTTACTTTTTTCCTTGGTTGGATCGTCCGTTCGCGGGAACTGGCCAATCACAAGAGAAAAGTATTCACTCTTGAAACCGAAATGGTAGCAAATCATGCTGAAATCCTGAATCTGCAAAAGGAAAAGGTGGACCTGGAAAAGAAATTAAAAAGCCTGTCCATTCCTGTTATTCCCTTGTCTGCTCAAAAAGATGAAAAGCCTTCAGAAGCAAAAAGAGTTGCTTCCCAGGCCAGCAGTGTTCAGAAGCATTCCTGATCCGCATCGACCCCTCCCTGCAAAACCTTGATTGAAAGCGGACCATCCACTTATTGAAATATTCAAATAAGACGATATCCTTCCCGGTATCGCAGTGGATCAACCGTATAACTCCTGATGAATGGATTTCCGGTCGTATCCCAACAACTGGATCCTTTGTTTGGCCTCATCAATCATATTTTTCCAACCGCATAGATAAAACCAGGCTGGCTTCACGGCCGGATTGCCGATCATTTCCGGATCAGGAGTTTTGTTATTATTACAGATCTCTTCATAGATCGTATGCACATAACCGGTGCAATGACTGTTCCCCGGCTCTTCGCGGGAATAGGTAGGCATATATTGGAAAGAAGGAAGCTCTTTCTCCAGTTCTCTCATTTCCTGTTCATATAATGTATCGCCGAACTTACGGCAACCAAACAGCAGGTATAGGCGCTGATGCGGCACCTGGTGCAGTTTCAGGTGATGACACATGCTCCTGAAAGGCGCTATCCCTGTGCCTGTACAGATGAAGAAAATATCCCTTTCGATGGGGTCCGGCAATGTGAATACGCCCTGCGGCCCGCGGAAAACAAGCGCTGAGCCCTCTTTCACCTCATTGAAGATCCAGGTGGTGCCTGCGCCGCCATCCAGCAGCACGATCAGCAATTCAAAAACATTGCTGCCATCAGGCCAGCTGGCAATGGAGTAGGAACGCCAGCGTTTATTGGGCTTTTCGTGAATGGGAAGGTCCAGGGTTACAAACTGCCCCGGCTCAAAATCAAAGGAGGCCAGCTCCGGAACCTGGATCCAGAAGCGACGCGTATTGTTGTTTTCATTCACAATGCGGATGACCTTACCGGTTCGCCAGGGCTGTACCATGCAATCGTATTTTCTTAAATATACAAATTCCCGGGCGGATTTCCGCCACGGCCAGCCGCATAACCGGCTTGTGCTATCCATTCCATTTGCTTACCTTTGCATCCGCAGTTATGAATTTGCAGTCGTTGCTCGAAGCGTATAAAAAAGACCCCCGCCTTTTTCAATTGGCGGACAAGTTCTCTTTTGCCCGGCCTCAGCGTATCCATTGTGAAAGCCTCCGCGGCAGTGCCGCCAGCTTTGTGATCAGCACCCTCTTTCAGAATCCCTCTTCCAGTCAGCTCAATCACCTGGTGGTTTGTGAAGATGCCGAAAAAGCGGCCTACCTCCACAACTCACTGGAGAACCTGACCAATGCACTCAATATTTACTTCTTCCCTTCTTCATTCAAGAACAGGAAGAATTTCCGTCTGCTCAATCCCTCCCACGTTATGCTGCGCACAGAAGCGCTCACGCGTTTTGCTGCACAATCGCAGGGCAGGGCAGGCATGCTGATCACCTATCCCGAAGCCCTCTTTGAAAAAGTTGTATTGCCGAATACTTTGTCCGGTAATATCATCTACCTCAAATCCGGCGACACACTGGATCTTCAGGCACTGATGGACCAGCTGGTTGGTTATGGGTTCGACCGTACGGACTTTGTGTATGAGCCCGGACAGTTCGCACTGCGTGGCGGCATCCTGGACATCTACTCGTTCGGTAATGAAAAACCTTACCGGGTGGAGCTTTTCGGCAATGATGTGGACTCCATCCGCATCTTCGATCCGGAAACACAGCTCAGCGAACGCAAGCTGCTGCAGGTGACCATCATTCCCAATGTGGACACACAGTTCGATTCATCGGAGAAGATCTCCCTGTTCGACTTCCTGCCGGAGAATACCGTGGTATGGATGCAGGACTGGACCTTCACCAAAGAAAGGCTGATCATCCAGGAGGAAGACCTCAGCCTCTTCCTCACCACCGTTACGCCCACGCAGAAAGCGCGCGATGCCTCCGGAGATGAAGATACCCGGATGGAAAAAACGGATGTGAAAACGGAAGATTTCGTTCCGGCACTCCGTATCGAAAAACAACTTCAGGGAAGACATATCGTTACATTCGGCCATGGCAGGGATTTCCCTGAAGGCGGTGAACACGATATCCCGGTAGATATACAATTCAACACAAAGGCCCAGCCGGCATTCAACAGGCAGTTCGATCTGCTCATCCGTGATCTCAAATCATGGGGTACAAAGAATTTCGGGCTCTTTCTCTTTGCTGAGAATCCGCGCCAGCTGGAGCGTTTGTACAGTATCTTCGAGGACCTCAAAGCGGAGATCCCCTTCACGCCGGTGCCTACTTCCATTCATGAAGGTTTCATCGATGAAGACCTGAAGCTGGTCTGTTATACAGATCACCAGATCTTCCAGCGTTACCATAAATACAAGGTCAAGCAGGCTTACAACAAGAACAAAGCCCTTACACTCCGCACTCTGCGCGAGTTACAGCCCGGCGATTATGTTACGCATATCGATCATGGCGTAGGCGTATACAGCGGCCTGCAGAAGATAGAAAGCAATGGCAGGCTGCAGGAAGCCGTCCGTATCATTTACAAGGACAGCGATATCCTGTATGTGAACATCAACTCCCTGCACAAGATCTCCAAGTATACCGGCAAGGAAGGATCGGTTCCCAAAGTGAACAAACTGGGCAGCGATGCCTGGAACCGCCTGAAGGAAAAAACAAAAACGAAAGTAAAAGAGATCGCCTTCGATCTTATCAAATTATACGCGCAAAGAAAGGCGCAGCAAGGGTTTCAGCATATGCCTGATAATTATATGCAAACTGAGCTGGAAGCCAGCTTCATTTATGAGGATACGCCGGACCAGAGCAAGGCTACAGCCGATGTGAAAAAAGATATGGAGCAGCCATCTCCTATGGACCGCCTCGTTTGCGGTGATGTGGGATTCGGCAAAACGGAGATCGCGATCCGCGCAGCATTCAAAACCTGTGTGGATGGCAAGCAGGCTGCCATACTGGTGCCCACCACCATTCTGGCGTACCAGCATTTTAAAACATTCAGTGAGCGTCTCAAAGACTTCCCGGTGACCATCGATTTCGTGAACCGTTTCAAGAGCGCCAAAGAAAAGAAGGAAACCTACAAGAAGCTCGAAGAGGGCAAGATAGATATCATTATCGGCACACACGCCGTACTGGGCAAGGAAGTGAAGTTCAAAGACCTCGGCCTGCTGGTAATAGATGAAGAGCAGAAATTCGGGGTGGCGCATAAAGAAAAGATCAAGACGCTGCGAACCAATGTGGACTGTTTAACCCTAACGGCAACGCCTATCCCAAGAACCCTGCAATTCAGCCTGATGGGCGCCCGGGACCTCAGTATCATCAATACACCGCCGCCAAACAGGCAGCCGATACAAACGGAAGTGGCGGTATTCAATGATGATATGATCCGCGATGCCATCTATTTTGAAACGGAGCGTGGCGGACAGGTATTCTTCATCCACAACCGGATCCAGGGGCTGAACGAAATGAAGCTGAGATTGCAGGCGCTTTGTCCTGATCTGAGCATCGGCTTCGCCCATGGTCAGCTCGAAGGCAATGAACTGGAAGAAAAGATCCTTGACTTCATCAATAAGAAATACGATGTGCTGATCTGTACGAATATCGTGGAGAGCGGGGTGGATATTCCGAACGTGAATACCATCATTATCAATAATGCGCATCACTTCGGACTGAGCGATCTGCACCAGCTGCGTGGCCGGGTAGGCCGCAGTAACCGCAAGGCATTCTGTTACCTGCTGGCGCCACCTATGAGCACGCTGCCAGCTGATTCGCGCAAGCGCCTGCAAACGCTGGAACAGCACAGTGAACTGGGCAGCGGCTTCCAGATTGCCATGCGCGACCTGGATATCCGTGGCGCCGGTAATATGCTGGGTGGTGAGCAGAGTGGTTTTATGGCGGAGATCGGTTTTGAGATGTATCAGAAGATCCTGGATGAAGCCATCAAGGAACTGAAGCGGACTGAGTTCCGCGCGCTCTTCAAAGAGGAGATAGACAAGCAGGAAGATTATGTGCAGGATTGCACCATCGATACAGACCTGGAGATACTGATCCCCGATACCTACGTGGAGAGCATCACCGAGCGGCTTACGCTGTACACACGCCTCGACAACTGCGAGGATGAGGAAGCCTTGCAGGAATTCCACCAGGAGCTCACCGACCGTTTTGGCCCGGTGCCGCCACAGGTAGATGATCTCTTTGAAACGGTAAGGGCACGCAGATTAGGCCTGGGACTTGGTTTTGAGAAGATGACGTTGAAGGATGAAACACTGCGCTGTTACTTTGTGAACAAGCCTGATTCACCTTATTTTGAATCTCCTGTATTCCAGCAGATCCTCATGTTTGTGCAAACGCAGGTGAACAATGCCAGGCTGAAACAAACTGACAGGTCCTTCCTGCTGATCGTAACGGATATCAAGAGTATGCACAAGCTGGTAGCCTTTCTGCAACGCATGAAGGAGTTTGTAACTGCGGAGTCGGCTGCTGTGAAATAGTAAGCGTGTTCCCAGATAAAATGCGTGTTCCCAAATAAAAAGTGTGTGCCCAGTAGCTCGCGTCCCCGCGAGTTACTTCTATTTGTCCGCCTCTGGCGAACACCGTGTCGCCGGAGGCGACGGAATAAACGTCACTCGCGGGGACGCGAGCGACTGCTCTCCGATAATTATGAATTCTTCTTCTGATTCCTCATACTTTTCAACCAGGCAAAGAAGATCATCAGCAATGCCACCAATGGGATGGCCCAAACAACAGTGGCCCACCTGAAAGTATCCTTTACTTCTTTCTGAGAAGATTCCACACCCCGGATGCGGGCCGCTACGGTGTCTTTCAGCGTTGAATCATATGAAAGTGCAAACTGGTAAAATTCTTTAGCTGCACCCAGTGAATCGGTTTTTGCAACGATGTCTGCAAAGTCCGTCACCAGTTGTCCGATAGCTTTATTGGGAGGGGCAATGAAACCGATGCGTTCGTGCAACTGAAATGCGATCTGCAATTTAAGCGAGTCTGCATTGCGGGGAAATTTATATGTTTTATCGATGAGCCATTCCGGGAAACTGCCCACGCCGAGGTTGATGATCTTTTTATAATCCGGTGTGCCGGAAATTTCCTGCTCCAGGAGGCGGATATGGATCCACTCTGATTCATAGTGGGAGCGGGGATTGATGGCTACTGCTTTTCTGAGGAACTCGAGAGCTTTGGTTTTGTTGCCGGTGAGCTCGTAGGCGGTGCCCAGGTTGGCGATGATATTATATTCGGTTGGGTGTGACCGGTAGAGGTCTTCAAGGATGGCGAGTGCTGTTTTTTGATCGCCTGTCCTGAGTTGGTTCACTGCATAATCGGAACGCGTTTTCCAGTCAAGTTTGTTTATATCTGTGGTCAGGGTCAGATCTTCCCGGTACCTGCTTTCCTGGTCATGGAAGCCGTGTGACCAGTAGGGCCTGGCCGTATCCTGCATATGGAGCAGGTACTTCAGTTGCAGTTGGCCTGCTCTCAATGGTGGTTCTGTGCGTATATACTCATTGAGGCATGCAAATGCAGGAATCGCGAAAATGGTGCAGGCAGCCATCAAGGTAAGCCGGAAGGGTTTGAACATAATCTGTAATTATTCATGGCTGGGGTCGACTAATAATTTAAATTCTTTAAACAAATTCAAGCCATGAACACGCAAGATACAAACAGTTTTTACGGTACAGCAGATCTGCCTCCTGTACCTCCTGCCAGTGAAGAAAAAACAATGGCCATCCTGGCGCATATCCTCTCGATAGTTCCGGGGATTGGATTCATTGCCCCGCTGGTGATCTTCCTGGTAAAAAAGAATGAATCCTCTTTTGTGGCCTGGCATGCCCGGGAGAGCCTGAATTTCCAGATCACGGTGATTTTAATGTATATCGTTTCAGCGATCCTGATGATCATCCTGGTGGGTATCCTGATGATCTGGGCGGTAGGAATTCTCAATATAGTACTGGTGATCATTGCCACTATCCGGGCATCGGAGGGCAGATGGTATCGTTATCCTTTGAGTTTAAGGCTGGTATAGTGCTAATACAGCACTTTCTCCATAATATAGTGGGGGATGGTCACTTCTTCAAACTGATCTCCGCTGATCTCATAGCCCAGTTTCTCGTAAAAGCCTGTGGCTGAGGCGCGGGCATGCATGGTCATACGGGTGTAGCCACGGTCGCGGGCCAGGTTTTCCGCAAACTGCATGAGGGCGCGGCCGATGCCTTTACCCTGGAGGTTATTGAGAACGGCCATCTGGCGCAGGCGTACGGTCTGCGGATCAGACTCTATGAGCATGCAGCAGCCTAAAATTTTTTCTTCTTCGAAAGCGGCGATGAGAATATCTTCTTTTTCAGTTTCCAGTTCTTCGGGCGTAAAGGAGAGTCCGAGCGGCTTGCGGAGGATTTCCAAGCGCAGGTTCACCATTTGCTGGTATTCATATGAGCCGTGGTCGATGATCTTGAGAGCCATTCCTGAGGTTTGAATAAGTGATACAGGTGTCTGCAATTTAGCGATTTACCCAATTACCGGGACTATTTGAAGTATATAAAATTAATGAATATAAGCAGGATTCATTTGGGTAGATTATCTTCGGCCGCGGTTTAAAGCAGGGGATGGATGAGGGAAAGCCGGATAGTACTACAAAACGGCGAAAGAACAAAATATTCACAGCATTAATTAAAAACCAGCTAATTGTTGTGATAATCCCAAAATCTATATTTTTGCAGCCGTAACTAAACTTTCCAAAAATGTCAGACATTGCAACAAGAGTAAAAAAGATTATTGTTGATAAGTTAGGTGTAGAAGAAGCAGAAGTTACCAATGAGGCTTCTTTCACCAATGATTTGGGTGCCGATTCTCTGGACACCGTAGAACTGATCATGGAATTTGAAAAAGAATTCAACATTTCCATTCCTGATGAGCAAGCTGAAACCATTACAACAGTTGGTCAGGCTATTGCTTACTTAGAAGAACATGCTAAGTAAACTGAAACTTGTTTCAGGTGCAATAAATTAAATCCGCTCTTCAATAGCTGGCAGTAGCCGCAGGAGCGGATTTGTTACTTAATTTAACTCCCCCGGGAATATAGATCCTATGCAATTAAAACGAGTTGTTGTAACGGGTATTGGTGCGTTGACGCCAATCGGTAATAATTTAGAGGCGTACTGGAATGGCCTGATCAATGGTGTTTCCGGTGCTGACGCTATTACATTATTCGATTCGTCAAAGTTCAAGACCCGTTTCGCTTGTGAACTCAAGAATTTTGATCCGTTAGAATTTCTGGATAAGAAAGAAGCACGTAAACTGGACCGTTTCACACAAACAGCACTGGTAGTAAGTGATCAGGCTGTGAATGATGCGGGGCTGAAGGCAGAGGGCATCAATGCAGACCGCGTTGGTGTTGTATTTGCCAGTGGCATTGGTGGCCTGATCACCTTCCAGGAAGAAGTGACTGCATTTGCGCAGGGCGATGGTACGCCTCGTTTCAATCCGTTCTTCATTCCGAAGATGATCCTTGATATTGCAGCAGGACATATCTCCATGCGCCACGGTTTCCGTGGCCCCAACTTCGCCGTGGTGAGCGCTTGCGCATCTTCTACCAACGCAATCATGGAAGCCTTCAACCTGATCAGGTTGGGAAAGGCCGATGTGATTTTGGCAGGAGGTTCAGAGAGCGTGATCCGCGAAGCTGGTGTGGGTGGTTTCAACGCCATGAAGGCGCTGAGTGAACGCAATGATGATCCCAAGACCGCGAGCCGTCCTTATGATAAGGACCGCGATGGTTTTGTAATGGGCGAAGGCGCTGGTGTACTGGTGCTGGAAGACCTGGATCATGCACTTGCACGTGGCGCAAAGATCTACTGCGAAATCGCAGGAGCTGGTGCCACTGCTGATGCACATCATATCACAGCTCCCCACCCGGAAGGGCTCGGAGCCAAGAATGTGATGCTTGCTGCACTGGATGATGCTGGTATGAAAGCTACTGATATTGATTATATCAATACTCACGGAACTTCAACACCACTGGGCGATGTAGCCGAAGTTAAAGCCATCGTGGATGTATTCGGCGAACACGCGTACAACCTTAATATCAGTTCTACCAAGTCCATGACAGGTCACTGCCTCGGCGCCGCCGGGGTTGTGGAAGCAATTGCCTGTATCATGAGCGTGGTGAACGATGTGGTGCCGCCTACCATCAATCACTTTACTGATGACCCGGAACTGGACCCACGTCTGAATTTCACCTTTGGAAAGTCCCAGCAACGTAAAGTGCGGGCAGCCCTCTCCAATACCTTCGGGTTTGGCGGGCACAATGCCTGTGTGATCGTGAAGAAATACCCGGCATAACCGTTTGCACGTATTCGTTCGCTGTTTGCTGTTCCAATGAAATCATACCACCCGTACCCATTAATGATTTTTTGGCTTAATGAAAAATTTGTAGCTTAACAATTGTGGGACTCCTGGACCGATTTTTTGGCAAAGGGAACGATCTTTCTTTCAAAAAGAACCTTCGTAATGTACTGGGATTCGTTCCGGGAAAACTTCCTTTGTATCAGGCCGCCCTTACACACAGATCTGTAAGGGATAGTGCTGACGAGAACAACGAAAGACTCGAATACCTTGGCGACGCCATTCTCAGTGGCATCGTGGCAGACTATCTATTCAAAAAATACCCCTATCGCGAAGAAGGGTTCCTCACCGAAATGCGCAGCAAGATGGTGAACAGGAACAAACTGAATGAGATCGCCATCAAAATGGGCCTCAAGAAGATCACCTTCTATAATAAATTCGACAACTCCCTCAAGATGAGCCAGATCTTTGGCAACACGCTGGAAGCCGTTGTGGGAGCCATTTACCTCGATAAAGGATTTGAGAAGACCAAGAAGTGGGTACTGGAATGCATCATCATTCCCCATCTCTACATGGAAGACCTCGAGAACCTGGAGATCAACCACAAGAATAAATTGTACGGCTGGGCCAATAAGAATGGCAAGAACCTCGAATTTGAGACGCTCGATGAGCGGATCGAGGGCGGCCGCAGGCTCTTCACTATCGGAGCCGTGGTGGACGGGGAGTTGCTGGCAGAAGGCAAGGCCTACAATAAGAAAGACGCCAGCCAGATCGCTGCTGCTATAGCGATCGACAAACTCGGGTTGAATAAGGCAGAAGCAGAGGACGAGTGATCCTGCTGCCCCTCATCTTTTTATTTTACTATCCCCTTAAACAAACGGATACAAAGGCAAGCATAAGCCAGATCCATGTCTTCAGTCTTTTGGGAGGTCGCATAGGCAATCGTTTTTTAATGTTGACCGGGGCCACAATGAGCTGAGAAGTAAGCAGGCAGTTGATTCAGACGGGTAATTGATGGTATAAGGTACAACTGTTTTTTATTTTTCCATGCATAATTCTACCAGCACGCCATTGGTGTGTTTGGGATGCAGAAAGCAAACCAGCTTATTATCAGCGCCTTGTTTGGGTTGCTCGTTCAACAGCACAAAGCCTTCACCCTGCAGTCTTTTCATCTCGGCCTCTATATCCTGCACCTCAAAAGCGATATGATGGATGCCTTCTCCTTTCTTTTCAATGAACCTGGCGATCACGCCATCTTCCGAGGTGCTCTCCAGTAATTCAATTTTAGTTTCCCCCTGGCGGAAGAACGCGGTATTCACTTTCTCTCCATCCACTTCTTCAGTTTTGTAGCACTCTGTGTTCAGCAGTTTTTCAAAGAGGGGAACTGAAGCGGCCAGGTTTTTCACGGCGATACCGATATGTTCAACTTTCAACATGGTCATAAGTTTTTGCGGGCCTAAAAATACCGGCATTTGAACTATTTTTGGCTGCACCGGTTGATATTTATTCAAACATGCTCTCACTACCTGTATATCTCGATTACAATGCTACCACGCCCTGCGACCCGCGTGTGGTGGACACGATGCTGCCTTTCTTCACCAGGCAGTTCGGCAATGCCGCCAGCACCACGCATGCTTTCGGCTGGCAGGCCGCAGAAGCCGTGCAGGTAGCGCGCGAGCAGGTGGCCCTCCTTATCAATGCAGAACCTGGTGAAATACATTTCACGTCCGGCGCTACCGAAAGTGTGAACCTCGCTATCAAAGGTGTTTTCAGCATGTATGCAGGCAAGGGCAATCATATCATCACGGCCGCCACTGAGCACAAGGCTGTGCTGGATACCTGCAAGGCCCTCGAAAAAAACAACGGTGCGCAGATCACTTACCTTCCTGTCAACAAGGAAGGACTGATCAGCACCATGGAACTTGAAGCAGCTATCCGCCACGATACCATTCTCATTGCCATCATGTACGCCAATAATGAAACCGGCGTACTGCAACCTGTGCAGGAGATCGGCGCCATTGCAAAGAAGCACAACGTGATCTTCTTTTCCGATGCCACCCAGGCCGTAGGCAAGATTCCTGTAGATGTAATAAAAGATGATATCGATCTCTTATCCCTGTCTGCCCATAAATTCTATGGGCCGAAAGGAGCCGGCGCTATCTATGTAAGAAGAAAATCGCCCCGCGTAAAACTCAGGCCTCAGCTGGATGGCGGCGGTCACGAGAAAGGCATCCGCAGCGGCACACTCAACGTGCCCGGCATCGTTGGCCTCGGCAAAGCAGCAGCCATAGCCCTCTCCGAAATGGATGCAGATACCGCGCGCATACTCCATCTCCGCCACCATCTCGAAACTTTCCTGCTGCAATCAGAAAAAGCTCAACGCAACGGCTCTCAGCAGCATCGTCTTCCCAACACTTCCAACCTCTCATTCTTCAACACCAACAGTGGCACCCTGATGCGCACTTTCAGCAAAGACCTTGCTGTCAGCAGCGGCTCCGCCTGCACGTCTGCGCTCATGGAGCCCAGCTACGTGCTCAAAGCCATGGGCCTCTCGGACGAGCTCGCCTTCGGCTCCATCCGCTTCAGCCTCGGCCGCTTCACCACCGCCGAAGAAATAGACTATGTACTCAATAAACTGAAATGATTTTTTAAGAAGCCCTGCAAAAAGCAAAAGAATAACATACCAACCGCAGCTTCAACTGCGTTTGTAGAAATAGAAAAACCCTCCGTTGGGAGGGTTTTCGCTTGCAGCAGGTTTTGGTTATACAGTTACAAATAAAACTCTTGTAATATATCGGATAATGTTTATCTACTTTTCAAGTGGGGTAACGAATATAAGCAAATAGCTCATTCGCCGCGCAAACAATTTCATCTTTTCTTAATTTATACTTAGAATCCCTTATTTTCGTAACATGTGGCCCGTATGCAAAAAAGAGTTTCGGCAGTTTTTCAGTAGCCTCACGGGATATATCGCTATAGTGGTATTCCTCTTACTCAACGGATTGTTCCTTTTCGTCTTCCCGGACACTAATATCCTTGATTTTGGTTACGCTACACTTGACAAATTTTTTGAATTAGCTCCCTGGATACTCCTCCTTCTGATCCCTGCCATCACCATGCGCAGCCTTTCAGATGAGTTCAAAGCAGGCACTTACGAGATTTTACAGACCAAACCACTGAGCCGCTGGAAACTGGTGCTTGGAAAATATGCCGGCGCATCCGGCGTGGTGCTCATCGCATTAATTCCAACCATTATATATGTGATCAGTGTGCAGCAGCTCTCCGCTGTGGGTGGAATTGACCGCGGAGGAACCATTGGTGCTTATATCGGGCTCATATTTTTATCAGCTGTATTTGTTGCAATCGGCCTCTTCTGCAGCAGCTTCACCAGCAATGCCGTAGTTGCATTTATCAGCGGTGCCTTCTTCTGCTTTATCCTTTACAGTGGCTTCAATGCCATCAGCCGCATCCCTGCCCTGGAAGCCGGCGCAGATTATTATGTGGAAATGCTCGGTATCGATTTCCATTACCGCAGTATCAGCAGGGGGGTGATCGACAGCCGGGATATCATTTACTTCCTGAGCGTGATTGCCTTCTTCCTTGTTTGTACAACCCGAAACCTGTTGAAGCGTTAAGCAGACCCTGAACAACGACTATGAAAAAGATCCTACAATCAAAATACTGGTGGCTCGCCTGCATCCTGGGGGTGGTGGCCATTAATTATATTGCCTCATTCGTTCCTGTGCGTACAGACCTCACACAGGAAAAAAGATATACCCTTTCCAATGCTACCAAACAACTCATAAAGGGGCTGGGTGACCGAGTGACCATCACAGTTTTCCTGGATGGCGAAATGCCTGCCGGTTTCAAAAAACTGGCCAACAGCACCCGGGAAATGCTGCAGGAATTCAAAGCGCTTTCCACTACTAATATCCAGTTCAGTTTTGAGAAACCTGTTGCACAGGCAATGGCCGGTGAGATCTCTACTGACTCACTGATGAAGCTAGGGCTCCGCCCAACCAATGTACGCGTGCGTGCAAAGGCGGGTGAAGCAGAAGAGCAACGTTATCTTTTTCCGGGCGCACTGCTCAGCTATGATGGCAGGACAATTGCGGTGGATCTGTTGCAGGGGCAGGATATGACCGGAGGAATTCAGAGTCTCAACAATGCAGAAGCATTGCTGGAATACAAGTTCGCACATGCCATTCAGAAGCTCACCACTGAAAAGGTGCCCAATATCGGCTACCTCGTTGGTAACGGTGAGCCGCTCAGTTATAATGTATATGACCTCATCGAGAGAACGCTGAAACCCTCATACGGTTTCGGTTTTGTGCCTATCGACAGTGTGAAGTTCATCCCTTCTGATTTCAATGCACTGCTGGTGGTGAAGCCTGCCATTCCTTTTACCGATGAACAGAAACTGAAACTGGATCAGTATGTGATGCAGGGGGGGAAAGTGATCTGGCTGATCGATAAACTCTATGCGGAGATGGATAGTTTGATGCGCAGGCAATCAGACTTTGTGGCATTTGACCGTGATCTCAACCTCGACGATCTCCTCTTCAAATATGGTGTACGGATCAATGGAGACCTGGTACAGGACCTGCAGGCGGATCAGTTACCGATGGTAGTTGGTAATTATGGCGACAAGCCGCAGATGGATCTCCAGCTCTGGCCTTATTTTCCGCTGCTCAATGCATACAATAACAATCCCGTTTCAGGGAATATGGACCGGGTGCTCAGCATCTTCCCAAATTCAATGGATACGGTGAAGGCGCCGGGGATCCGCAAAACTGTACTGCTGGCCAGTTCCGCCAATTCGCGTACGCTGGTAACGCCGGCCATCGTTTCGCTGAACAGTCTGAAAACGGAGGATGATCAGAAGAGCTTCAACCGTCAGCATATTCCTGTTGCCATGTTGCTGGAAGGAAGGTTCACTTCTTTATACACCAACCGTCTTTCACAGTCGCTGATGGACACCATGGCTGGTCTTTACAAACAGCCTTTCCGTGCGGCCACTGCTGAAGAGAGCAAAATGATAGTAGTGGCGGACGGCGATATTGTGTCCAATGTATTCACGCAAAAGGAAGGCCCGCTTCCAATGGGATACAACCAGTTCACCAATTACCAGTATGCCAACAGGGAATTCCTGCTGAACAGTATAGAGTACCTGGTGAACCCCAGCGGCATCCTGGATACACGCAGCAAGAGTTACGAACTGAGGCAGCTCGACCCCGCCGCGGTGGAGGACAGCAAAACCTTCTGGCAGATCATCAATATAGCCGGACCGGTACTGCTGGTACTGCTTTTCGGGGTGATTGGCCAGGCATTGCGCAAAAAGAAATACCAGTAAGATCAGGGGTAGGGGACTCGGGACCTATCGGTCAACTACTTATCTTTGCAACCATTAATCTATTACATGACCACGGATCAGCTCACCTATCTTGTATTCGGAATAGTAATTGTTGTAGCACTGGTTTTCGACCTCGGATTACTGAGTAAGAAGAATACGCATATCACGCTCCGTAAGGCGCTGTTCCAAACGATCTTCTGGGTTTCCCTGGCTTTAGGTTTTTTCGCATTCATGTGGGTGGAGGAAGGAAGGGAAAAATCCCTCCAGTACCTCAGTGCTTACCTGATGGAGTGGAGCCTCAGTATCGATAATATCTTCGTGTTCATTCTCATCTTCAATTTCTTTGGCGTAAAGGATAAATTCTATGCGCGGGTACTGCTGATCGGTATCCTCATGGCCATCATATTCCGTGTTGCCTTTATCACCGTTGGTATTGAACTGGTGCAAAGGTTCCAGTGGATCCTCTATATTTTCGGTGGCATCCTGGTATATACCGGCTTCACGCTGTTCACAGCAAAGCATGATGAAGAGGCTGATCTCGAAAACAACCGGGTATACAAGCTAATCAAACGTGCGCTGCCCATCACGCCGCTCGATGGAGATGGTAAATGGACCATGCGCATCAATGGAAAGAAATATTACACCAGTCTTTTTGTAGTGGTGATCATGCTGGCCACCACCGATATCATCTTTGCTGTGGATTCTATCCCGGCTGTATTCGCCATTTCCCAGGACCACCTGGTGATCTATACTTCAAATATTTTTGCCGTACTTGGTTTGCGCTCCCTCTTCTTTTTGCTGAAAGGCGCTTCCAGCAAGTTCTCGCACCTGCAGCAGGGCATCGCTTTCGTACTCATTTTTATTGGTGTGAAAATGCTGGTGACCTGGTTCGATATCCATGTTCCCATCGTTATCTCACTGCTGGTAATTGTAATGAGCGTTACGGTCAGCATCGTATACTCCATTTCAGTGGCCAGAAGAAAACTGGCGAGGGAAGAAGAGAAAGAAATGCTGCAAGAACATACACCTGATAAGGACCTCCACTGATGCAATACTTTATCGATCATATTGCTTCGGTCATCCAGGGCACTGTACTACAGGAACGCAGGAATGACCGGATAGAACAGCTATTGACAGACAGCCGCAGGCTCATCTTTCCAAAGACATCGCTTTTTTTTGCGCTGCGCGGACCGCGAAGGGATGGACATACTTTCATCGATTATCTCTATCATAAGGGTGTCCGCAATTTTGTGGTGAGTGACCAGCAGGACCTCTCCCGTTATCCTGATGCCAATTTCCTGCTGGTAACAGACACACTGCAAGCCTTGCAGATGCTGGCCGCTTACCATCGCAGCCGTTTCAATATTCCGGTGATCGGTATTACGGGCAGCAATGGTAAAACCATTGTGAAGGAATGGCTCAACCAGGTGCTGGATCAACAGTTTGCCATTATCCGCAGTCCCAAGAGCTACAATTCGCAGATCGGTGTGCCACTGAGCGTATGGCCCATGAATGAATCTAATGAGCTTGCCATTTTTGAAGCCGGTATCTCGGGAAAAGGAGAAATGGAAAAGCTGGAAAAGATCATCCGCCCTACCATTGGCATCCTTACCAATATTGGCGAGGCGCATAGCGAAGGATTTGCCAGTATGAAAGAAAAATTAAAGGAAAAATTGCGTTTGTTCGATAACGTTAGCAGCCTCATTTACCGGAACGACCTGCCACTGGTAGAAGAAGCCGTGCAACAGCTGACTGCTGCAGGTGGTATCCATACCTTCGGATGGGGCGGGAGGCATTCAGGCCAGCTCCGGATCACGGCTATTGAAAAGACTGCTCACAATACGATCATTACAGCTGCCTACGGTGAGGATGCACAACGGATAGTGATCCCTTTCACTGATGATGCCAGTGTCGAGAATGCCATGCATTGCTGGTGCACGGCGCTGTTGCTGAAGCAGAACATGCAGAAAGTGCAGGAACAGCTGTTGCTGCTCACCGGAGTTTCCATGCGGCTGGAAATGAAAACGGGCATCAACAACTGTACTGTGATCAATGACAGTTACAGTGCTGATCTCAGCTCTTTCACCATTGCACTGGATTTTCTGCAACAGCAGGCACAGCACCCAAAAAGAACCGTAATACTCACAGATATTCCCGAGAGCGGCCGCAGCGAAAATGAATTGTATGCTGAAGTGGCCAATGCCATGCAGCAACGGACAGTGAACAGGCTCATCGGTATTGGTGAAATCATTCATCATCATATTGCCGCATTTCAGTCGGCCGGGATCAGCGACCTGTTATTCTATCCCACAGTTGACGCTTTCAAAAAGGAATTCAGCCATATCCCTTTCCGCGATGAGACCATCTTGCTCAAAGGCGCCCGTGTTTTTGAACTGGAAGAGATCAGCAGGCTGCTGGAGCAGAAAGTGCACCAGACAGTACTGGAAATAGATCTCAATGCAGTGGGACATAATCTCAAACAATATCAGCAGTTGCTTCGTCCGGAAACAAAGCTCATGGCCATGGTGAAAGCTTTTTCCTATGGCAGCGGCAGTTTTGAAGTGGCGAATGTATTGCAGTTCCATAAGATCGATTACCTGGCAGTGGCCTACACCGATGAAGGAGTTGAACTGCGCAAGGGCGGTATCAACCTGCCGGTGATGGTAATGAATGTGGATCCCTCTACTTTCGATGTACTGGTGCAGTACAATCTTGAACCGGATCTCTATGCTCCGGAACTGCTGCATGCCTTTGAAGCTTATCTCAAACGCGAGGGCATCAGCCAGTACCCTGTTCATATTGAACTGGAAACGGGCATGAACAGGCTTGGGTTTGCAGAGAATCAACTGCCGGTGCTGCTGGAAACCTTAAGGAGCGGGCTCTTCAAGGTGCAGAGCGTATTCAGTCATCTGGCTGCCAGCGAAGATCCTCAACAGGACGCCTATACGAAACTACAGGCCAGTCGCTATTACGGAATGGTGAGCCAGTTGCAACAGATCCTGCCATACCCTTTCATCAGGCATATTTCCAATACGGCGGGTATCGGGCGTCATCCGGAACTGCAGCTTGATATGGTCCGGCTGGGCATCGGTCTGTACGGGATCGATAGCGGCAATACCCATCGCCTCAGTCTCCAGGAAGTGAGCACGCTCAAGAGTACCATCGCACAGATCAAACACCTGGAAGAGGGAGAAACAGTCAGTTACGGACGCAAAGGTGTGGTTACCCGCAGAACAACCATCGCAACAGTGCGGATCGGGTATGCAGACGGATACCCGCGCAGTCTCAGCAATGGCGTGGGCAAGATGTGGGTGAACGGTCACCTGGCGCCCGTGATGGGGATCGTGTGTATGGACATGACCATGATCGATATCACAGATATCCCGCAGGTGACGGTGGGAGACGAAGTGGTGCTCTTCGGCAAGCAATTGCCTGTTGAACAGGTGGCGCATTGGGCGCAAACCATTCCTTACCAGGTCCTCACCGGCATTTCGCAAAGGGTCAAAAGAGTGTACTTCCAGGATTGACCAATCTGAAGGAATTGCCTTTTAACAAAACTTTTTCTCCTTAAATCGACAGCCAGGATGTGCTTTTGCACTGGGAACTCCGACTGATAACTATTATCTTTGATTTCCTAAAAAATCTAGTACAGTGAAGATCAGAACTGTAGTTATTACGATCCTTGCGATCATATTGATAGACCAGGCCCTGAAGTTCTGGGTGAAGACCAGCATGACTTACGGTTGGAACGGACAGATCTATTTACTCGGCGATTGGTTCCGCCTCTTCTTTATCGAAAATGAAGGCATGGCATGGGGATGGAAATTCGGTGGTGAGTTCGGAAAGATTGCCCTCACACTCTTCAGGCTGGTGGCTGTGATCTTCGGTGTATTTTATATCAGGAATATCGTGCGCAGGAAATACCATCGTGGTTTCATCATCTGTGTGGCCATGATCTTTGCCGGGGCGCTTGGTAACCTTATCGATTCCATGTTCTACGGGTTGATCTTCTCTGCCAGTGCGGACGGCCTGCCTAACGCAGTGCTCTTCCCTCCCGGTGGCGGTTACGCAAGTTTCCTGCATGGTAAAGTGGTTGACATGCTTTATGTTCCCATTATCGAAAATAAAACGATGCCCAGCTGGGTGCCTTTCTGGGGCGGCGATACCTTCACATTCTTTTCACCCATCTTCAATATTGCGGACGCTTCCATTTCAGTAGGAGTGATTGTGATACTGTTGTTCCAACGCAGGTTCTTCAAAAAGAGCCCTGAGAGTGAACAATCCAGCCTGCTGGATCCGGTGAAACCAAACGATACCGTTCAGATCTCTTAATAAGTTTCAACTTCAGATATTAAAAAAGGGTAGCCGTTGCCGGTTACCCTTTTCCCTTTTTTGATATTGTAAAACTTAACTGCGATTGTATTAACGATCAATGCACTGAATTTGTTTTAATAACCTGCCTGGTAATTATTCTTTCTCCGATCTGTATGCGCAATGCGTACACGCCGCTGCTCAGGTTAGACAGGTTGGGTATAGTGACCTCATTCAGTCCGTTGGTAATGTTCATGGCCTGCTGTTTCACGGTGCGGCCATAAAGATCGATCAGCTGGATATTGGCCCTGTCTTTTTCCGGGCTCACCAGGTCAAAACTGATCTGGCTGGTGAAAGGATTCACCAGGTTGCGGATGGAAAATTCCAGTTTACTGCTGAGCAGGATGATCTTACTGTATTTCTTTTGTTCCCCCTCTACGATCTTAATCCGGTAATAAGTTGGTGCCGTGATGGATTTGGGATCAGTATAATTATAGGCATAACCGGCATTGGGCGCCTGACCATGTACCGTGGCGATCTTCGAGAAATTAATACCGTCACTGCTCCGCTCTATCTCATATTGAGTCTGAGGCGTTTCATTTTCAGTTACCCATTTCAGGTATCCATATCCGTTACTGAGGCTTCCGGTGAAGCTGATCAGTTTGGTGGGGAGGATCACACAGTGCAATACATCCACATCGATGGTGGTGGAGTTCAGGAAGGAACATTCCGGAGCACCGAGGTTGCCTGGCGTGGACGCCACGCGGATGCGGTACCTGTGACCATCTGCTCCCAGGCCACCCACGAATGTTGGATACAATGCTTCATATTCATACTGGCCATTGCCATTGTCTACAGCAGTGCTGCTGCCGCTAACGCCGGTATAGGTCCAGGTGAGACCGCCATCTGTACTGCGTTCCCACATCCACTCAGTGTAGTTATCGAAGAATGATCTTACCTGGCAGGAAATGCGAACGTTATCACCAGCACAAACCGGAGTGACCGGTGAAGGCAGCATGGTGAGGTTAGGGTTACAGGTTACGAGTGCGATATCATCGATAGCCCAGTCGTTCCCCCCGCCACCTGATGCATTGTTGCGGATGGAGATGGTGATATTTTCCTGGGTAGGGCCTGTTTTGAACATGAATCCTTTTTTTACCCAGCCTACTGTGTCCACCATACCTGAGGAATACCTGTCGAGGTCATCGATGGCAAAAGTGAGATTCGGTAATACGCCCGGATTCCAGGTTTGGGTACCGGTTGAGTCGATACCACAGTTGGTACAAACATTCCTTACCCATAAGGAGAATTCATAAGAGGTATTCGGACAAAGCCCCTCTATATATTGCCGGTAGGCTTCACCTGTTGCGTAATCAGCATTCACTACCAGCATATAACCACCGGTTGCACCGGCAGCCGTAGGATCGTTACCGGCGGGCGTTGTACTGCCTGTATGGTCTCCGATGATATCCCAGTGACCACCGAACATGCGGTTGGCGCAGGCATTTTGATTAGGCAGGTTCACTGATCCGCAATTCGGCTTTTTAAGTGCATTCCTGAAAATGCTTTGCCGGGGGCTGAGATTGTTTACAATGGTATAGTAACCGTCATTGGTTTCCGTGGAAGGTGTGAGTGGTCTCCTGATATATCCCGGAACGGGGAGATCGGTTCCGAGTACGCCTCTGTTCTGCGTGTTGCCATCACCGAAAGTACCACCAAACTCTGCCGCGAAATTGCTGCCCACGGCATCGGCACAGATGGGTACGTTGCGTGAAACCATGATCCGGTATCTCTGTGCATTCACTACCGAATCCTGGAAACCGGTGGATGAACTATTGGCCCTTTTATAACGGATCTGACCGGCGCCCAGCGTGATGGTACTTCCCACCGCACCGGTAACCTTTACCCTGAATGCTGTGGTAACCAGTGTGCCGCCCGCTACCAGTGGACGATGCGTGCCCGGCCGTACAGTGCCACCACCCGCAGCTGCATTGGTAGTTGTATTGGTGACATTGGACGGGCTCGTTCCGATATTGATACGGATATTATATTCATTCGCCGCCGGGTTGGCTTTGTAAGTAGCCGGGTCATCACTGGCCGTTTGCGTGAATGATTTCACGATAAGCCCCTCATTGGTGATGAGGTATATGTTAGGACCTACAAATTCTGTATTGGTGGGGATATTGTCCAGGTACCGGACAAAATATACATAGCCTCCATTGAAACCGCCTGGAAAATACACGCAGGTTCTTATCTCCAGCGTGTCGCCGGGCTCAACAGTTCCACCTGCGTTTTTCTTCGACAGGTTGACGTAGCTATTTCCGAATTTCACCTGTGCGTTGACGTTAGAAACGTCAAAGATGACGCAGGCGAATAGGATAAGGGTTAAAAGGAGTTGTTGCTTTTTCATCGGTTTGGAATCTGGGGTAAAATGATGCGCAATTCAATACCAGTCTGCACTTGCCACTGTAAACATATAAAAAAGCGAGGGTTGTAACAATCGTAGTTTTACCAGTGTTTTACCGTTGATCTACTATTGCATGATTGTCCCGGATTTGTATTTTGGACCTGCATATCAAATCCACCCTATGAAAACGGCTACTCTCGCAGGCTGCCTTATCATATTAATATTTCCACTGATTGGTTTAGCTCAGGGTGAACCCTTTGCCATGACCGTTCTGAATCAGAAACCAACGCAGCCCTCAGACCGCTACCGTCTGATGCATCCCTTCGATATTACTTATGGCCAGGATAATTTCCTGTATATCACTGAAAAGGTCGGAAGGGTTTGTCGGGTTGATACAGGCACCGGTATCCGGACCATCATCCTCGATATCAGGCATAAGGTTTACCTGGGCATCAACCGGAACGGCCCAGGCGGTACAGCCACCGGTATTTCGCAGAACGGCATGCTGGGAATGGCCCTGCATCCCGGGTTCTATACAGTCCCCGGTAAGGATTCCATTTATGTTGCCTACTGTTACAATAATCAGTACCTGCGCATCTCCCGCTTCTTTTACAACAGGGCTACCAATACCTGTACTGATGAATTGCCGCTGCTAGAAGGCATACCTTCCAGCCCCGACCATACTTCCGGAAGGATGATCATCGGTGCAGACGAAAAGATCTATTACACTTGCGGCGATCTCGGTTACAACCAGTTCAATAATAAATGCCGGGAGATCCTTTCTCAGCACCTCCCTTCCGCCAGTGATATCAACAACGGGATCTATACACGCTACTCCGGAAAAATATTACGCATCAATCCCGATGGTCAAATTCCTGCCGACAACCCGTTATGGAACGGTGTTCGCAGTCATATCTTTTCTATCGGGCACCGCAATCCGCAGGGGCTTGTATGGGAGAAGGAACCCAGCAATGGATCTCCGCTGCCGACACTTA
Source organism: Pseudobacter sp. (assembly GCF_051955275.1). Classification (NCBI taxonomy): domain Bacteria; kingdom Pseudomonadati; phylum Bacteroidota; class Chitinophagia; order Chitinophagales; family Chitinophagaceae; genus Pseudobacter; species Pseudobacter sp. The sequence goes on from NZ_JBQCGW010000230.1 coordinate 29,557, forward strand.
CACCTGGCGGCAGGCTCTACAGTTCCGAGCATGGCCCCAATTCCGATGATGAGGTAAATGTGATCGAAAGCGGTAAGAATTATGGATGGCCTTATATTGCCGGGGATACCGATAATGTGAACTACCGCTACAACCGCTGGTTTGAAGCAACCGACTGCAATAGTATCGGCTTTCAGGAAAATCCTAATTATACACCACCCGGTGCCTCCTATACCCTGGAGAAAGATGCACCCGCTTCCATAAAAAATAATTTCCGGAAACCACTCAAATCCGTGTACACCAGTTGCGGATCACAAAGTGTTACTACCTGTGACCTGGTCAACGGGGGGTGGCTGAAATTCCCAACCATTGCGCCAAGCAGTATCGAGTTCTATGAACTCAATATCGGTAAAGGCATCCCCGGTTGGTATCCTTCCCTCTTAGTGCCAACACTGCGCAGGGGAACCGTATACCGGTTCAAGCTGGATCCAACGGGCACCACCATTGTGAGTGATTCCATTCCCTATTTCGGATCGGCTAACCGGTACCGTGATATTGCTATGAGCCCTGATGGAAAGATCTATATCATTACCGACAGTACTGGTTCCACTTCAGGGCCCAGTGCGCAGAATCCTACTACGCTTACACATCGCGGAGCAATCCTGGTGTACCGGTATACCGGATCTGTGCTGGCATTGCCTGATCCTGAAAATCCTGCATCGCCTGGTACGCAGGTGGTACAGATCTCGGTGTATCCGAATCCTGCTACGGCACAGATCAATATCAGGCTGGGTAAGATCAGGCATCAGCCTGTGACGTACAGGTTGTATGATATAGCGGGACGAGTAGTAATGTCAGGCGTGGCTTCAAAAACGCTGCATAGTTTGTCTGTGGCGGATTTGAGACGTGGGATGTATGTGCTGACGTTGCATGATGGCAATGGAACGGAGTTGAAGAAAGAAAAAATAATACTTCAATAGTTTGTTGCTCTTGGCCGGTCTTATAAATGCAAGCGGGGCCGACTAAAAGGGATATCGCCATTACTCGGAGAGCAGTCGCTCGCCGGAGGCGGGCAAACAGAAGTCACTGGCGGGGACGCGAGCGACTGGGCACAGCGAAAATAAATGGGACTGACCTTTTGGTCAGCCCCATCCTTGTATACTACAATTGATTAAGCATTCTTACGTGGCGTTGTATTTTACAGCCGGAATTGCGTACCACTTTTGGGAAAAGTTGCAGGAGGGATAGCACTTTATCACAGCTTTCCTACCATGTTGGCAGGAATAACCCACTGATCAAATTCCTCAGGAGTTACATAGCCCAGGCGTACTGCTTCTTCTTTTAAAGTAGTGCCATTCTTATGAGCTGTCTGTGCAATCTCTGCTGCTTTGTAGTAACCGATCTTGGTATTGAGCGCAGTCACCAGCATCAGGGAGTTATCAACGTGCTTTTTGATATTGGCTTCGATGGGTTCGATGCCGGCAGCACATTTATCATTGAAGCTTACACAGCCTTCGCCGATGAGGCGTGCACTGTGCAGGAAATTGTAGATCATTACGGGCTTGAACACGTTCAGTTCAAAATGGCCGGTTGCACCACCGATATTGATGGTCACGTCGTTGCCGAGTACCTGTGCAGCGATCATGGTGAGCGCCTCACACTGAGTGGGGTTCACTTTGCCGGGCATGATGGAAGAACCGGGCTCGTTGTCGGGAATGAAGAGTTCGCCGATGCCAGCGCGGGGACCGGAGCTGAGCATGCGGATATCGTTCGCGATCTTCATAAGGCTCACAGCAACAGTTTTAAGAGCGCCGTGAGATTCAACGATAGCGTCGTGAGCAGCGAGTGCTTCAAATTTATTGCGGGCAGTTACAAAAGGAAGGCCGGTCAGTTGGGCGATATGCTTTGCAACAGTTTCAGAATAGTGAGGAGGTGTATTGATACCGGTACCCACTGCAGTGCCTCCGAGGGCGAGCTCGCTGAGGTGAGCCAGTGTATTCTTGATGGCGCGGATGCCGTGATCCAGCTGGGCTACATAGCCGCTGAACTCCTGTCCAACTGTGAGGGGAGTGGCGTCCATGAAATGCGTACGGCCGATCTTCACCACATTCATGTATTTGGCGCTCTTTTCAGCGAGCGTGTCGCGGAGTTTCTCGATACCGGGGATGGTAACTTCCAGCAGCATTTTGTAGGCAGCAATGTGCATCGCTGTTGGGAACGTATCGTTGGATGATTGCGATTTGTTCACGTCATCGTTGGGAGCAAGGAATTTTTCTTTATCGGTGAGTTTGCCGCCTTTGATCACGTGACCACGGTAGGCAACCACTTCGTTCACATTCATATTGGACTGTGTACCTGAACCGGTCTGCCAGACTACCAGGGGGAATGCATCATCCAGTTTGCCTTCCAGGATCTCATCACAAACCTGACCGATCAGGTCGGATTTTTCCTTTGGGAGAACGCCTGCTTCGAAGTTGGTGATGGCAGCTGCTTTCTTCAGGTATGCGAAAGCCCGGATGATCTCTTTCGGCATCCTGTTGATATCCTGTGCAATTTTGAAGTTGTCGATACTGCGTTGGGTCTGGGCGCCAAAGTAAGCATCTACAGGCACTTTCACTTCGCCCATGGTATCTTTTTCAATCCGGTATTCCATATGCTAAAAATTTGGCAGCAAAGGTAGGGAAATACGCGGCTGAACACAGCTATTTCATGGGATTCTAATGAATGATCAGTTCGCTTTTCAGTACTATGTTCTCGTAGGGTGGCAAACCCTGACGGGCACGGGGATCGAGGAGCTTGAAAAGCAGTTCTGTGGCCCTGGCGCCCTGCTCGTAGGGGAACTGTTCCACGGAGGCAACGGGTGGAAAATCCAGGTAATGCATGAAGGGGATATTGGCGTAACTCACAAAGCTGATGTCTTTATTGATCACCAGTTTGCGCTGGCGGGCGTGATGGATCACATCCAGCGCCACATAATCATTGAAGATAATAATGGCGGTGGGGCGCTTTTTGAGGGCCAGGAGCCTGTCGAGCGCGCCGGCATTGCCTTCGGGCGAGAGATCGGTGCTCACAAAGAGGGCATCGTCCGGCTTTATGGAATTTTTAGCTAATGCATCATAATAGCCGTTGAGACGCTCGTTGCGGATATTGAGGGTGGGAGGTCCCTGAATGTACCCGATACGCTTATGGCCTTTCTTTACGAGGAAGTTCACTGCTTCCACTGAGCTATGATAGAGGTTACAGCTGACGGAATGTACATCGGGCACATCCGGCACCCGGTCAAAGAATACAACCGGGATATCATAATTTTTAAGTTGTTCAAAGTGATCGATATGTGTGGTGTTCTTGGAAATGGAGGCCAGGATACCATCTACACGGTGCTTCTTCATCGATTCTACAATATTCTTTTCGCGCTCCAGGTCATCATGACTCTGGCTGGTCAGTACAATATAATTATTGTCAAGTGCAGTTTTTTCGATACCATTGATAGCGGAGGAAAAGAATTCTTCCTTCAGGTTAGGTAAAATAACACCAATTGTGAAGGTTTTGCGTTGTTTAAAGAATATTGCCGTTT
>NZ_JBQCGW010000231.1:0-3833 GCF_051955275.1 Pseudobacter sp.
AACCGATATCCGCAGGTGATACATAGGTTTCTGCGATCATGCCCGAGTCCGGTGAAATGAAGCCCAGCAACTCACCGGTCTGCACGCTGCCTCCGGCATACCGGCCATTGAACTGTTGCACGGTGCCGCTCACGGGGGCTTTTATTTCCAGGAGGTCGCGCTCCCTTTGCAACTGGTCCTTGCCTGAGCTGTATTGTTGTGCTTCCACACGAGCCTGTTCCAGTTCCTGCTGCCAGCGTGCCTGCTGTTCGGCTATCCTTGCCTGATAGGCCGCCCTGGCCTGCTCATATGCGTATTTCTTTTCAATGAATTCTTTTTTGGCGATCACCTTCTCGTCATAAAGCCTGGTGAACATATTGTAATCCGACTTCAGTTTTTCCACCAGTGCCCGCTGCTCGGAGACGGATGCCTGGTGAAGGATGTATTGCTGGCGGTACTGTCCGGATTTCACCCGGTGACCGGCACCGCTGGCCAATAATTGCAGATCATTGATATATGAGTTCCGCTTGTTGAGCTCAAAATTTGCCTGGTTGAGTTTGCTGTTGGTGATATCCTGCTGCATCAGGAGTAAGGGGTCTCCTGCTTTAACGTTCTGTCCGTCTTTCACCAGCACTTTGGCGATGGAGCCGGTGGTAAGACTGCGGAGCTCTGTTTTTTCGGTAACCGGACGAATGATACCGGGCACATTCACGCTCACGTCTACTTTGATGAAAATGGCGGCAACCAGGGCCAGTACAATGGCACCCAGCACCGTGGTGTAGATGATCTGGCTTTTCACTTTGATTCGGGGCAGCCAGGTATAGGCAGATTGCTGCATTACCTCGGCCGGAAGGATCCTGGACATGGGATGGCTGTTTTATATACAAACAATTAACCGGACTAACTTTACTAGGTGTACCGGTAAAATATTTTTGGCCTGGGCCTGGGGAGAGTTGCTGAACGTTTTCTGAAAGGACGGAAAGAAATTATACGGGCAAATTACCGGTTCAGATTTAAATTATTCGCGAACTGGATATTTTGACCTGAAGCGGGGGTGTGAATGGAATGATACGGGTATTAATGCAAAAAAAGTTGGCGGTAAACACCGCCAACTTTTTAAACCCTTTAATAAACCTGTCCCTTTAAAACAGGAATAAGGACAACGATCAGTATGGTTTTGATAGGCATTGAATCCATTGGTTCCATTTGGATAGAAGATCCGGATTTCGTTCAATAGAATGATGGATTTGTCCATGTTGCCCTGTCCTGTGTGTTACCGTTGCTGTAAAATTAAAAGCCCGGCCGGAGCAGTTCGTTTTTCTGGATAGGATCGGATTCCTTGTTGGTGATACAAATTTTGCGAAATATCAATCTTTTTCAAAAAAACGGGGGAGGACAAATAGTAGATCACCTGAAAAAAAATCCAAATGAGTAGGCAAATGGGGGACAGAATAGGGTAACAGTACTGATACTGTGAAAGAAAGATATATGATTAAAATAAAATTGGATGGAGTGGTTGAGGCGGGCAATAGTTGCCGCGGTGATAAAATACCGGCTTAGTGTATTTGGTACGTGGGTGATTATGGAGGATTGGTATGCCAATTCGAGGCATTCATTTACTCGGAGGGCAGTCGCTCGCGTCCACGCGAGTGACAAATATTGGCTCGCCTCCGGCAAGCATCATGTTGCCAGAGGCGACAGAATAAATGTCGCTCACGGGGATGCGAGTTACTGGGCACATGCTGATATTCAATAACAGCTTTTTTAAGCTGCTTCTAATTAAAAAGGCGACCCTATGGCCGCCTCTTATAGCTGATTGATAAACTTTCTTATTGTAACTGATCCAGGTAAGCTCTCAGGCTTTCTTCTTCCGGCAGCCTCAGTTTTTTCTTTAACCTGTATCTTGCTTTCTTAACACTTTCCGGCTCCACTGAAAAAATATTGGCGATCTCCTTGTTGTTCATACCTGCCAGCACAAAACAGGTAAGTTTCACTTCATTGGCGGTGAGATCCGGATGTTTGCGGGTGATCTTATCGATGGTGTTTTGATGCAGCAGGTTGAAGCTGCGGATAAACTCCGCCCAGTAATCCTGGTCGTTCAGGTTGCTCTTGATCTCTCTCGCGATGCGGCGGCTTTCTTCATTATTGCTGGTATACAATTTCTCCTGCAACTGCTGCAGGTAATCCCGCTTGTTAGCCAGCTGAACGGAAGCACTGGCGATCTGTGCCTGCAATGATCTGGCTTCTTCCCTCACCTGCTCTACCAGGTTCCTGGCCTCATTGGCAGCGTCCAGTTTTTCTCTTTCCAGTTGCTCATATACCTGGCGCAATGCGATCTGTTTCTCCTGTTCTGCTACACGTCTGGCAGCTTCAAGAGCACTTGCTTTGGCTGTATTGATACTGGCTTTCACCTTCCTGTAGCGAAGCCACACAAAGAGACTAAGGCCTGCAAGCGATACCAGCAGCAGGGGAGCAAGCCTGCCCTGCCATTGATTCAAACCGCCTACGCTGGTCTTTTTATAAGGAAGTACACCGGGATAGGATGCGCTCTGGATGGGCATTGTAGCGGCCTTGCCCCGGGCAGCCAGACTATCACGCAATAGCTTCGACTGCCGTTCGTATGACTGGCTCAGCATATTATCGGCCGAAAGGCGGTAGCTGGCCGCCAGTCCATCCAGCACAGCAGGTTTGAGATAATGATAAGCGCCAACTATATTGATACCACTCAATGCACGGCGATAATAAATGATGGCCTGATCGATACTGTCCATGGCCATATACATATCGGCTCTTTCCTTGAGAGCGAGGATCGCATAATGATGATCGTTATTATCCTGCAAAATATTGATGGCCGCCTCATTCAATGGCATGGCAGTGTTCAGTTCCTTGCGTTTATGCCAGAATGCCTGCAACTGGTAATAATAAAAGGAGAGGAGGGCCTGGTCCTGGTTTTTCTGTGCAGCTGCCATCAATGAATCTGTGATCAGTCTGGCCTTGGCAGTTTGATCAGCTTCCTCGTAACAGAGCGCCTGGAATAAGGTGGCCTTACCTGCAAGGTCCTGCTGCCTGGGAGCCGCCAGTGCAGCATGCTGCAGGTAAGTAAGGGCTTCGGGATAGCGATCGAGCTGACAGAGCACTACTCCGATATTATAATTAAGCAAAGGGAGCTCCTCCGTAACATCGGTTTCGATGGCTGCCTTCTGCGCTTCCTGGTAAAAAAGATGCGCCTGCATGAAGTTCCTTTGTTGTTCATACAGGGACGCCAGCAACTTAAAACTTTTCACCAGGCTAGCGGTACTGCCTGTACGCATACCGATATCGATGGCAGACATCATGTATTTTTCTGCCTCATATGTATTTTCAAAACAGGTGAGTTGATAAAGCTGGTGAAGGATGGAGATCTGCTGATCAGGCTTTTTGGTACGCGCCAGTCTGGTCAACAAAGAATCGCCCGGATGGGCAATAACCGGCCGGAATGCCAGTAAAAGCAGTAACAGGGTAAGGGGGAATACCATGGTAGTCCCGGGTTTCAGGTTAAGCATTTTTTCCTTAGGATTATAGATACTTCTGATATCTGGTAAGCGGTTTTCCGAGGAATTGGAGAGCGAAATAAAGAAAAAACCAATTAAAACCCCCTTAAAAAGATTATAAAATAATTAAAAGCCCCTGCAATGGCTACCTTAGCGGCATGACCATTCAACAAGTGATCAGCTACCTGGAAGGCATTGCGCCCCCCGCCCTCCAGGAAAGTTATGATAATGCCGGCCTGCTCACCGGCGATGCCGGATGGAACTGTACCGGCGTGCTCTGCACCCTGGATGCCACAGAAGAGGTGATCCTGGATGCCATTGATA
>NZ_JBQCGW010000232.1:0-42669 GCF_051955275.1 Pseudobacter sp.
ACAAAGGCTTTCAGTAGTGCGGCAGACAATGCTGTTTTCAAGTATCAGAGTGCTACGCCGAATAACAATCCTATCTGGGCGGACCTGGTGCAGAGCAAACGGCAGGATTTCATCGCCAGCACCACACTGGTGGAAAAGCTGAATTCGCTGAGTGATCCCAGGCTGAAGCAATACTTCGCACCCAACGACAATGGCGTATATGTTGGCGGAGCAAACGGTTCTACCAATACCTACTCTTCTTATGCAAGGGCCAGTTCAAAACTGATCGCCATCGATGCGCCTTCACTTTTGCTGGATTATGTGGAAGCAGAATTCTACCGCGCCGAAGCCATCGAGCGGGGATTCACTGTTGCAGGAACAGCGGCAGAGCATTACAACAATGCCATCCGCGCGAGCATCAAATTCTGGGGCGGTACGGATGCCGAAGCAGACACCTACCTTGCGAGGGCAGATGTGGCTTATGCTACAGCAGCAGGCAACTGGAAGCAAAAGATCGGTACGCAGAAATGGATCGCGTTGTACAACCGGGGATTTGAAACCTGGACGGAAGTAAGGAGGCTCGACTTTCCGGTGCTGGCAGCTCCCAGCAGCCCGAAATCAGGTTATCCTACCCGCTTCACCTATCCAACCAATGAACAATCACTCAACAACAAGAATTACACTACAGCATCCGCAGCCATCGGTGGCGATAAGGTGGATGTAAAATTGTTCTGGGATAAGAACTAGACCAGGACCTGGTTATGGTAAAAAGGCTGCCTCTCCGGGGGCAGCCTTTTCGTTGCTATCTGGTTTGAATTTACCTGCGAAATGAAGGATCTGCCCTTTGCGGATCACAGTTTGCGGAACGAAGAGCGCATCGAGTGCTTTCAGCGGATCGGCATTCAGGATCAGCAGATCGGCCTGCATTCCTTTTCTTACAAGCCCGCGATCTTTAAGCCCTGTTACTGCAGCCGCATTCATGGTGGCAGCCTGAATGGCCTCTGCATTACTGAGACCTGCATCAGACACCAGGTGTTTCATTTCATCCAGCAATGGCACTGCTGCATTTGTGGAAGGATAGATCCAGTCCGTACCTGCCACAAACAATACACCGGTCCTGTGCGCCCATCGGGCTATCACTGCCGCATTCTTCATATTGTTGCTTGCACCATGGAACAGCGTTGGATCGAAATAAATGCGGTTGTTCTTCATCGTTACCAATATCGGCCGCATGAGCACCGAATCAGCTTTCAACCCTTTGTAGATGGCTTCCCAAACCTCAGACAAGGAAGTGCCTGCGGGGAATTGCTGAAATACCAGGTCGTTTGCATGGCTCATACTGTTGACAGCTGCCGCGGCAATATCCGCTGGTAAGGCAGGGTTTACCGAGGCATGGCTCCAGGCCAGCAGTCCCTGTTTATACGCCTCTTTAGTGATGTTTGTAACCAATGCGGCGCTGAGCTCCGCATAGATCTTGATACCGGTCGCTCCCCAGGCTTTCGCTTCTGCAATGGCTTTGGGAAGATCCGAAGTATCGGCAATGCTGCGGGCCCATGGAAAGTTGCCACCTTCATCCTGCCCTTTTCTGCCATTGCTCATCATCCTGAAATATTCTGGGCCGGCAAACTGAGCGGCATAATATATTTCAGGTGAATACAGGTTAGTGGTTACGGCAGCTGTGCGCAGTTGTTTGAGAAAACGTGCATCACCTGCCATATCTCGCACGGTAGTGATGCCGTGGCGGACCATATTGTATAATATACTGTCAGTTACCCTGCGCGCCTTCACCGGGTCACTGAGATCGGATGTGCCAAGATGAACATGCGCATCCATCATTCCGGGTGTAATGTATTTGCCTGTACAATCGACAGTGTGAACATCGTTTGAAACGGGAATGGTTTTGCCATAACTGATCCTGGTAATGACACCGTTCTCGATGAGCACAGATCCCTTGCGTGGCTTCACAGCAGCGTCACCATCGATGATAATGCCATTGCTGAGCAGGATAGATGTAGTTTCCACCATGCCACCGGGTGATTTCAATTCCTCAATACTAACATGTTGCCGGATGATATTTCCCTGCTGATCTATCAGAAATGTAGCAGGTAACGACTGTACTTTATAATCAGCCACCACCTTGCTTTTCATGCCTTCAGGTGAGATCAGTTGCGTCCAGGGGATCATATCCACCGCCACTGCTTTTTCCCATTCGCTCTTTTTTTCATCAACAGAAATGGAAATCACCTCGATACCTGCCTGTTTCAGCGCGGCATATTCCGGAGCCAGTTTACGGTTGGTGGCCCTGCAGGGAGCACACCAGCTGGCCCAGATATCGATGAGTACGTATTTGTTGCGGCGAATGACACTATCCAGTTCCACTTCATTGCCTTTGATATCAGGCAGTCTGAAAAACGGCGCTTTATTACCGGTCATTCTCCTGGTATTGAGCTCATCCAGCTTCCCCTGCAACTGACTGGCAAGCGCGGCAGTACGTGTCTGGCTGCGAAACAGCGGGATCATCTTTACCAAAGCTGGTTCGCGCCAGAGGTTCAGTTGTTCATGGGCCATCCAGATACCTGCCAGGTCACCGGCATGCTCTATCACAAACCGTTCACGGCCGCCCATTACTTTCTCAGCAGGAACATCCATCTCCTTACTGATTGTAAGTTTCTCCTCCATGTCTTTTGCAGCACTATATCGGTTGCCGATCTCCCTCCACTGCTCTTCAAAGGGTTTGATGGAGGCAAGAAACCCACTCAATGCCTGCTGGCTGGGGCCTGCTTCCACTATGGGTTCCGGCTGATCAAACTTTACAGTAACATCCGGTCCCTCCAGTAAGATGGCGGCGTTCATCCACGGATTCCTGGTATTCAGGCTGTACACAGCAGGAAGGGAATCAGTAACAGTAAAAACAAGATTTCCATTTTTAATAAAACCCGTATCCACCAGCTTACGCACAGGCCATTCTTTCCTGAGGCTCACTTTCACGCCTTCAGGCAGTTTTCCGGATTGAAGGGTTATACGGGTCTTTTGCTGGGCTATCAAGGAGAGGGCAGAGAAAACCAGGGGCAATAAAATGCCTGAGCGGATCGCTTGTTTCATTTTTTTATGTTTCGGCTATACTATATCGTTACCAATCATCTTTCATTGGGCAGGATGCCTGGATTGATGCCCAGGATCTTTGGCGCTATCTGCATCAGGTAGCGGGGTGAATTGGGTTGCAGGGTCTCTACCCTTCCGTTATGGCTGCGGGTGAGTGTCTTTTTGAAAGCATCGGTCCTGTTCAGCCTTTTCAGATCAAACCAGCGGGTGCCGTGATAGAAGAGCTCTCTTCTTCTTTCTTCCAGAACCTTCACCAGCGCCTCTTCAGGTGTTGCAGCGGTCAACGCTGTATAATCAGCAGGCTTGAATCTGCTCAATCTTAAATTATTGAGCAGTGTAAGCGCATCATTGATCTGGCCCTGTTTTGCCAGGTACTCAGCCTTTATCAGCATCATTTCCGGCACACCGATACTGAAGTTGGGTGCGCCATTCAGATAATCAGGGAGCGGGTTAGCGCTGACAGCGCCGGTAGTAGTGAGCCTGGTGAAGTTGAACACAAAACGCAAATCCTTTTCACCTAACATCGTATGCAGATCAGGACTGATCATGAAGCGGACGAAAATGCCTGAACTGCTGTTGGTTCTGCTGAACAGGTTTTCCGGATTAGCCTCCGGCGTTGGCTTGTTCTTCACTCCTGAAAAAGGTCGTGCAGGATTGATGAACTCTAAAGTATTGTAATCGAGCAGGGTGCTCCTTTTGGCAAGCGCCTTGTCTGCATACTCTGCTGCTGTTTTGAGATCCCCTTTCAGGAAATAAACACGCGCCAGGATAGCCAGTGCGCCAGCTTTTCCGGGATGTACATAATTCCTGCCAAAGTCAGGCAGCTCTGGTGTATTCAATGCAGCAGTAAGATCAGTGATCACTTTATCGTATACTTCTTTTACGGAAGCTCGTGTAGACTTCGCTTCAAGGTCTGCTTTCAGCATGACAGGCACGGCGAGGTCTGTAGCGGCCGTTGTTTCCTGGTAATCTTTTCCGTACAGGTTTGCCAGGTTGAACAGGTAATAAGCCCTGTGGATCATCGCCTCGGCCCTGATGCGGTTCTTATCAGCCTCTGTGCCTTCCGTGGCGTTGCCTATATTATCCAGCACCAGGTTGCAATAGTAGATCCGGTTGTAAGGGGTATTCCATTCAGCATCATCTTCCGTTGACTTCAACAATTCCTTATCCCAGAAATAGGACTTGCCGGTCCTGTTGGCAGCCTGCGAAGCAGCTGCTGCATCTGTGAGCTGTAGGTCATCACTCATATATTCGGAATAGAGATAGGCAGCATCGGCCAGCACGATATCATTCATGAAGCCTTCATAATCGGTGACTGTCCTGGGAATAAGCTTACCCTTCGGCGCAACATCCGTGAATTTGCTGCAGCCGGCAGCCAGTAACACAAGGGCAAAGAAGGAATATATATTTAATCGTTTCATGATTGCAGCTTTTAAGTTTTACAGGTCTACCCGAAGGCTTAATGTTTGCACGCGTGATTGTGGCAGGTACAATGATCCGGACATCGGATCTGCAAATTCAGGATCGATGCCATAACTGTTCTTTTTCCAGAGCGCCACATTATTCATCTGAGCAATGATCTGTACATGCCTGAATGGTGTTTTCTTCAGCAGGTTGGCAGGCAAGGTGTAACCAAGCTGGATCTCGCGCAACCTGATAAAATCTGCCGGCATCACACTGTTGGTGGAGTACTGCGCCAGTCTTTCACGGCCATCATAAAAATCACCCGGATCGAAAGAGAGCGGCATACCCGGAATATCCGTGGATGCCTCATCCCCTGCCTGTTTCCAGCGTTTGGCCACCTGGTAGTTGAGAGAAGTGCTGAAATCGTATGGGTTCATGGATGGCATTTCACGACGGATCACATTGCCGAAATTGTATACAATGAACACACTGGCAAACCAGCCTTTCCAGGTAACGGTATTGGTGAACCCGCCGGAGTATGGAGGTCTGTAAGTACCGCTGGCAACCAGCGAGCTGATGTCTGCGATCTTTACTTTCTCTCCCTTGCCATTGAACACCTGCGGATTACCACGCTCATCGAGGCCGGCCCACTGGTAACTCCAGAGGGTTTCGCGCGCATAGCCTTCCACATATTGGGTAGTGCCTGACACCCGGTTGATCTCCGGGTTGCCATCACTTACTTTATTGCTCGTCACTTTGTTCTTGTTGTAACCGAAGACCAGGCGGCTGGTCCATTTGAATTCTTTCTGATCGATGATATTACCTGTGATCACTGCTTCAAAGCCATTGTTGGTCATAGTCGCCGCATTGATACGGGAAGAAGTGAACCCATTGGTGGGGTCGATCACGAAAGTACCCAGCAGGTCGGATCCCTTCTTGCGATAGGCATCCACCGTAAGCTGCAGCCTGTTGTTCCACATGGCCAGGTCGATCCCGATATTCACTGTTTCCGTCCGTTCCCAGCGCAGTTTGGGATTGTAAGAGATCTGACGGAGACGATAATCATTGAACAGTGCCTGGTAGGTTTTGCTGGCCACCAGGAATGGTGTGCCGCTATTATCCACATTTCCGCCGAGACCATACGTACCCCTCAGCTTGAGGGTATTGATGGCATCGGAATGGAAGAAAGATTCATGGTTGATATTCCAGCTGCCACCGATAGACCAGAGCGGTGTGCGCCTGTATTTTGCGTCTGTGCCGAAGAGATTGGATTCATCAAAACGGAGGCTGCCTGTAAGGGTATATCGTTCATCAAAGGTGTAAGCGGCGGTGGAGAAATACGAAAGATACCGGTTATCCACATACGTAAACAGATCATAGGCGGTAGCATCGAACCTTGGCAACGCTCTTCCGTTCCACCAGGTAAGACCGCCATTGAGCAGTTGCGCCTGGTTGAGGATGGGTTGCCAGCTCAGCAGGTCATCGTCATATCCGAATTTCCGGTTGCTGAAAGATTCGGTGATGGTCTTTCGGATCTCTGCGCCACCAAAGAGGTTCAGGTAATGTACGCCATTGAAGATATTGGAATAGCTCACCTGAAAGCGGTTGGCCCAGTTGGTGGTGGTTGATTCATTGAGGCTGAGGATATCTCCACGGGGAATATTGTAAGTAGGTACATCGCCTGCCCCCAGCGTGATGAACTGGTTTATATAGTTGCGGTTCTCGAAGGAATTTTTACTGATGACATTTTTGTTAGAGGCCTTGAACTTATCATACATGAAATCATTGCTGAACGTAAGCCCCTTTGCCAGTTTCACTTCAAAGCCGAGGCGGGTGCGCACACCAAAATTCTTACGGACATTATTGGCCAGACCGGCTTCGTTCAGGAGGTTCTTTCCATTATCATAGAAGCCGAGCTTCACCAGCCTGTCGTTTTCCGTCTTGTTGAAATAATTGTAATCATTCAGGAAATTACCATTTTGATCGAGGAGCAGCTGGTAGGGCGCCAGGTTCAGGAGCTCCGAGCGGAGGCCGATCCCTGCATTGTCCTTATCGAATGCCACATTGATATCACCTCGCAGGCGGAGCCAGGAAGTGAGCTCATAATCATTGCGGGTATTGAGTTGAACGGATTGTGATTTCTCACCGATGAAATTTGTTTTATCGTCATCAAAGGATGATGAAAGAAAGAACCTGTATTTGGGACCGCCGCCGGAGAGCGAAAGGTAATGGTTCTGGCGAACACCGGTGCGCATGAGCAGGTCACGCACCTGGCTCCTGTTACTCATCCCGCCTATGGAATCCAGCTTTCGGTTCATCACATCTTCGCCGATCAGTCCGTCTTCAAACTGGAAGATAGCATCATAGATAGGTGTGTAGCCGCTTGAAGAGTTCTTGAAAATAGCGGAAGTGAGCCAGCCTTTATCAAAGGCTTCCTTATCCCATTCGGTCATATCTTTGGCGGTGGCTCTTTTGAGATCGGAATAGTCGGGTCTTTCCGTGAAATATAAATTGCTGGCATAACCGATATTCAGTTTGCCTTCCTTACCTCTTTTGGTGGTGATCACAATTACGCCGTTGGCGGCCTTGGAACCCCAGATGCTGCTGGCGGCGGCATCTTTGAGAATATCGATCTTTTCCACTTCGTTCATATTATCCGGGAGGCGGGTGACTTCAAAACCGTCCACAATGATGAGTGGCGCATTGCGTTCCGCCTGGATGGTGCTGCCACCGCGGATCTGAATGTCCACGCCCTGAGATCTGGAAGTTCTGGTGCCGGTATAACCATTGTATACTGTCAGACCGGGCACGGCGCCTTCCAGGATCCTGTCGAGGCTCTGGCTGCTGCGGCGTTCCACTTCTTTGGCGGAGATGGTGCCGTAGGAACCGGTGGTATTCTTCTTGGTGAGCGACTGATAACCGGAACTTACAACGGCCACTTCCGAGAGCACTGTGGCAGCGGGCTTCAGGGTAACAGATACGAATGTATTTCCTGTAACATCGGTATGGCTGGTTTCATAACCAACAAAGGAGATCACCAGGCTGGCTTCCTGTTTGCCGGTTTTGATGCTGAAGTAACCTTTATCATCAGTAACGGTTCCGTTCTTTTCCCCTTCCACAAATACGGTAATGCCACCGGCATAATAGATCCTTCCGGATTCGGATAGTCCTACCCTTCCGCGGATCTCCCGGAGATCGGCATTGCTCTTGTTAGTTGGTGTGCTGTTCTTTTTACTGACGGCAATCATATTGCCATCTTTCCTGAACAGCAGGTTATACCTGGTATCCAGCAGGCTTAGCACTTCTTCCAACGTTCTTTCTTTGGCAGGGATGCTGATCTTTTCAGTTTGATTGATCACTGAACGGGAATAGAAGAATCTTACATTAAAGAGTTTCTCGAGACTGGTAAGCACTTTTTCCACCGGCATATTCTCCATTTCCACTTTTCGGCTGGCCTGGGCAGACACGGCGGTGGTGGTTCCCAGCAGGAGACCTGTGAGAAGCAGCATAAAACAATAGCGATGCATACTTACGGATACGAACATACGAATCCTGTTTGCATACAGAGTTGCAATCATAGCAGTGATGGTTTAGAGACTAATAAATCAGGATCTTGTTATCAGCGGTGGTGCGGTATTTCCTGTTGAGCGAGAAGCAGAGCATATCCAGCACTGTGCTCAGGGAATCATTCCGGAATCTTCCGGTGAATGTTGCATTCATCAGCTGATCATCTTCGAGCAGGATAGGTTGATCGTATAGAACCTGCAGCTGGCTGATCACATCGGTAAGCGGTGCATCATCAAAGATGATTTCCTGCGCTTTCCATGCCTGTAATCCGTTGACTGCAAATTGTTTCTTTTCTGTTTTTACATCATCCTGCTGGTGCAGGGTGATGGTTTCGGAAGGCATCAGGGTGGCAATCAGTTCATGGCCGTTTTTCAATTTTCTTTCCACTGCCACTTTCCCTTCTTCCAGCTCCACCTGCACCTGGTTGCTGCCTGCGGGTGCTTCAACCCTGAAAGCCGTTCCCAGCGCGGTAGTTCGGATATTTCCGGTGATCACCCTGAAAGGATGTTGCTGGTCTTTCGCCACTTTGAACCAGGCAGTACCGCTGAGGTACACATTTCTTTCTTCACTGCCGAAGGCTTCATCGATGCGTAAGGAAGCGCCACTGTCCAACAACACAAAACTGCCATCAGCCAGGTTCAGCAGCTTCCTGGCAGGGATACTGTACTTTTCTTCGCCTGCCTTCATAATACTCGCCAGGGGCCTCAAGGTACCTTCCGCTTCATTCTTTCTCTGCATCAACCAGATACTGATAAGAGATGCAACCAGGAGCACAGCGGCTGCGGCGGTGATCTTTTTCCAGTTCAACTGCCGGACCGGAGCTTTAACCGGACCCGCCTGCAGGTATTCCTGCATCCGGACCATGGCTGCAGGTTTCACGGCCTCTGCCTGCAGATACAAAGAACTGTTTGTTGCCAGTAACGATGCCTCACTGATTTCAGCAGCATGTTCAGGGTGCTGCTCCTGCCAGTTGTTCCAATACTTTACCGCTTCGGCATCGTTGTGTAAACAATACCGGAGAAAGGATTCCTGGCGAAGCAAATATTCCACTGTGATCTTTTCCATTGTCGGCTTCTGATATTGAACAGAGGCAATCCGTTACCGGATTTACCACATGAATAAAAACTTTTTTTTCAGCAATTCTGATTTGAGGTGGACCAGCGCCCTGTGCATGAGGTTGTAAACCGTTCTCAGACTGGATCTCTTCTGATCGGCGATCTCCTGAAGGCTCAGATTTTTCAGGTATCTTAATTCCACCACTTCCTTCTGCGCCGGGCTGAGTAACTGCATGGCCTGCTCCACTTTCCCGAATTGTTCGGTAAAGAACGCTGCATCGGCAGAGGCAGTATCGGCATCAGGCAGGTCCAGGTCCTCTATCGGCCTGGGTTTCAGTTTGTCTTTTGCCGCATTATTGTAAAGTTGGCGCTTGAAGGCAGTGAGCAGGTAAGTGCGGGGGTTTACATCCCTGGATAGATTCTGGCGGTGCTCCCAGAGGTAAACGAAGAAATCCTGCAACTGGTCCTGGATCCAGGCTGAATCCTGCTGCACCCACCGGTGTGCCCATGCATACAACAGGTTGTAATGCTCTTCATACAAATGAAGAAAAGCAGTCTGGTCGCCCTCACAGAAAGCAGCCCAGCGGGAGATATTGTTCTGGTGATCGTACATGCAAGTCCCGAACGGGGGCTAAATGTAAAAAGAAAATTGAATATCAGGAGCATGCAGTTCAGCCTGATAATACTGCAGCCCGGTATGCTTTAGCATCATTATAGGACATCACCACCCTATTTTTGGCCCATGAAATCCCTGACAACCTTCATAGCCCTGGCTATGGCAACCATTCCATTTGTATCAAAGGCGCAATCGGAATCCACGGAAAATGTGCCTGCCCTCACCTTCCTGCATCCGGGAATCAGCTATGAGATGAAAACCGCCAGGTACCAGACCCTGCATGTCAGCGCGTACATGAGCCTCAGCGCCTCCTTCAGTTCCAGCAGCAGTATGGGTGAAGAGTTCAATGTTTATTTCGATCCGGCCGTTACAGCGCAGTACCGCTTCTATTATAATTTTGAAAAGCGTTTATATAAGAACGCACGCACGGATAAGAACAGCGCCAATTATTTTGCCGTGGAAGCAGGGACCACTTTTTCCAAAATGAGGATGAAATCATTTTATTATGAAGAGGATTCCCGCCGGCCTGTAAACAATATTGCCATGCTTTGGGGAATGCAACGCAATATGCCAGGAAGATTCAGTCTGAACTTCAGTGCGGGAGTTGGTTTTCTGTGGACGAAGGCCTCCTACCCCGGAGATGGCGGAACGATCGGAACCGAAACTTATTCAAAGCTGAATTTCCCTGTCAACCTGGGATTAGGGATCTGGCTGGGAAAAAAAGAGAAGTAATAGTTCGGGTGTGCCCCAGTAGCCCGCCTCTGGCGAGTTACTTATATTTGTTCGCCTCCCTGCGAACACCGTGTCGCCAGAGGCAACGGAATAGCTGTAACTCGCGGGGACGGGAGCTATTGGGCACGCCCGAAGTATAAGTAACAAGCAAATTTAGCAGCACGCTACTGCACACCCGAAGTATTAACGATCTTCAAAAATCGCGTACACCGCAAAGGAAGCCAGCCAGTGATCACCACCATAGTTACCGGAAGTAACATGCGGCAATGTCTGTTGCAGGAATTTCTCCGCAGTACTGGTGAACAGCTTCTTATAAGGGTGATTGGCGGGGAATGTTTTGGCGATGCCTTTCATACACCAGGCCCTGCTGAGGCTGAGCCCATCCAGGTGCACGATCTGGTAATCCGTACGATCGCTCACATGCGGCATGCTGGTGATATTGGTGATCCCTTCTTTGGTATAGAATGTATTGAACCATTTCAGGAATTCAGCCTGTGGCAGCACCCTGCGCATGAGGTCTGCTATTTCCAGTGAAGGAGAAAGGAAGTCGGTACCATCCGGCTCCAGGTTCGCGGGCGTTTGTTTGTTGTTGAAATAATAGTCCCTGCTCCTTTGTTTGATCAGTGCTGCAAATTCAGTCTGATTGAGCGCATTGGCCCAGTCGAGCGCAAACACCAGTCCGAATGCTGTATTAGGATGCACACCGGTCCTGTTGGGATAGGTCTGCTTGGGAAGATATTTGGTCCAGAGTTCTTTAATGGTCTGCGTAAGCGGTTGCAGGCTGGCATACCATTGTTTACCGAGGGGATCGTTCCAGGTGAAGAGTTCTTCATCCAGTTTGAGCAGCCAGGCCCATCCATAGGTACGCTCCCAGGAAGAAGTGACTTTGTATTTGGAGAAATAGGCTGCTTCCTCTTTCATCTTATCGAGGTTGAAGCTATTGTTGAGGGTGGCGATGATCTTATCGCGGTCCGGCATATCGGGGAAGGTCTTGAGCAGTTTCACCAGCATCCAGTGACCGTGTACACAGGAGTGCCAGTCGAAGCACCCATAGAATACCGGGTGCAGTTCATGCGGAAGCAATACGTGATCGGTAGCAGAATCGGAAGTATGGCTGGTTTTGTTGGGCCATTCGTTGGGGATGCAATGCAGGGGCAATGCCGCCAGTTTTGCTGCCACTTCCTTACTGAATAGATTCTTGTTGCCAGTTTGTGCATACGCCTGCGCATGCAGCAGTATGGCCACTGCCAGGATGAGCTTTTGGAATTTCATCCGGTAAAAATAAGGATTGGGGGTTAATCAGTAATAAAACAGGCTGGTCATTTGTGCCGCCTTCATTTCAGTATCAGCGCCATCCAGCAGGCAGAAGAGCTCGCGGAGTGCGGACCTTTCCATGGACAGTTCTATTCCCTGGTTGAAGGTGGGTACTTTGATGGGATCACCCGATGTATTATTTGAGGATTTTAAATAAAGATCTGCCACTACTTCGCAGAAGAGCGTGTAAGTGAAGGTATCGAACATAAAAGCCGAATTACGGACCCTTACCTGGTATGTATTGCACTGTACACATTGCAATACATACACATCATCCTCCGCCTTGTACCACATTCTGAAATTGCACATGCTTTCCTTTTTCTTTTAAAGGTGGCAAAGAATGGGCAGCCTGTTTGCCTGAAACGGGAAAAACGGGTTTCGCAAAAGGGAAACTTCAGGAATTGACGGGGAGCCGCCTGTCGCTCGCGTCGCCGCGAGTGCCCCATATTTGTTCGCCTCCGGCGAACACCGTGTTGCCGGGAGGCGACGGAATAGAAGTCACTCGCGGGAGCGAACGACGGGGCATTGCGAAATTTGGCGTTATAAGCTGATGCCTCTTTTCCAGGGGATGAAATCGTCCTGCGACAAACGTACCGCATTCACCATTGTTTCACCACTGGCTACACGGATCACATAGTCGAGTATGCGCTCACCACATTCTTCGATGGTTTCCTCTCCTTCTATGATGGTGCCTGCATTGATATCGATGATATCGGGCATCCGGTTGTAGAGGGCAGTATTGGTGGCAATTTTCACAACGGGAGCTATCGGGTTACCGGTGGGTGTACCCAAACCGGTGGTGAAGAGCACAACGGTAGCGCCTGCGCCCACTTCGGCAGTGGTGCTTTCCACGTCATTGCCGGGTGTGCACAGCAGGTTGAGGCCTGGCTTGCTCACCTGTTCAGGATAATCCAGCACGGCCACCACAGCGGAATTACCGCCCTTCCTGGCGGCACCGGCGGATTTGATGGCATCGGTGATGAGACCATCCTTGATATTTCCGGGAGAAGGATTCATATCGAAACCGGAGCCTACGGCCACCGCACTGGCGGCATAGGCTCGCATGAGATCGATGAAGCGTTCTGCATCGCGTACATCTGCACAGCGGTCGCTTATCTCCTGCTCCACCCCGCAGAGCTCGGGGAATTCGGAGAGGATCACGGAACCTCCCGCACTCACCAGCAGGTCGGAAGTATGACCCACGGCCGGATTGGCGGAGATGCCGGAGAAACCATCGGAGCCTCCGCATTCAAGACCGATCACCAGTTTGCTGATCGGGGCCGGCTTGCGCTCCTGTTTATTGGCGATGATGAGCCCTTCGAAAGTGCGTTTCATCGCAAATTCTATCAGGTCTGTTTCTTTACCTACAGTCTGTTGCTCCAGTACAAACAATGGTTTATCGAAATGGGGTGAACGTCTGGCAATTTCTTCCTGTAACATGGCCACCTGCGCATTCTGACAGCCCAGGCTCAGCACGGTAGCGCCCGCCACATTGGGATGTGTGATATACCCTGCCAGCAGGCCGCAGAGCGTTTGTGCATCCTGACGGATACCGCCACAGCCACCGGTGTGCGACAGGAACTTGATGCCATCCACATTTTTGAACACGGGATTTTTCGCAACCGTCTGTGCCGGTTCATGCAGACTGATAGTTTCAATATCAAGGCCTGCTTCCATAGCCGCGATCAGTTGTTTGGTCATGGCGCGGTATTTAGGCGGGTGCGCATAACCCAGTTCTTCCAGCAATGCATCTTTCAACACTTCCACATTCCTGTTCTCACAGAACACCAATGGCACAACCAGCCAGTAGTTGGCTGTACCCACACTACCATCCGAGCGGTGGAAACCATTGAAGGTTTTATTTTTCCATACAGCCGCATCCTCCACTTTGGTATGGATCTCCTTTCTGAATTCAGAAAGTGCATAAGGAGCTGCCGCATGTTTCAGGTTGCTGGTAGTGATGCGGGAGCCGGGCTGCAACGCGTCGGTTGTTTTGCCCACCAGTACCCCATACATAGTAACAGGAGCACCTTTTTCAAGAGGCTCCGTAGTGAATTTATGTTTGGCGGGCACATCGTCAATAAGCGTATAACCGATACCGTTATAAACTATCATATCTCCCTTGCTGAGGTCCTGAAGGGCTACCAGCACATTGTCTTTCGGGTGTATTTTCAATACTTTCTGCTTCATGATTTCTCCTTTTATCCCCTGATCAATTTCATATTGCCGAATGAGGAGAGCTGGGGGGATAATACCACGCCCGTTCCGGCCTGACTGAATGATAATATTTTCTGTACTTTCTTACTGGCCGTTTCTATGCGCCAGCTTTTATAGGCTTCCGTGATGAGCAGCAGTTCATCTTTATATCCTGTGATCCTTTCCAGTTCCTGCTGTTGTTGCTGTGTAACGGAAGCCAATACCAGTCTGTCTGCTATCGAATTACAGAAATGGTTGCAGGTTTCCAGCCAATCGAGAAAGGCAATCTCGAGCCCGTTCTGGTGGGCCAGTTCCAGCACAATGGCATCCAGCCCCCTGCCTCCTCCCGGACCTTCACTCACGTGAACGATCACCATGCCGCTGTTGGGATCGCCATTGAAACTTCTGAACCGGTGATAGAGCACGGCCAGCAGTTTACCGGGAAATGATTTGGGTGGCTGCAAGTGCACATTGTCTTTTTTCAGCACCACCTCCGTTCCGCTGGTATGTGCAATCAGGACCTGCATCTCAGGGTTGGTCACGGAGCGCAGGATCTGGTCCCAGTGCAGGCTTTCATTAAGCACCCTGCTGATGGCGGCATTGATACTTAATGAAGCGGTGGTCTGCTTTCCGTTTGAGTTCCTTTCGCAGATGGTGAAGAGTGCATCCTGCCGGTTAAAGCGGAGGACTTCTTCATGCTGATCACCGGTCACTGCCAGGATCCTTCCATTGAACAGCCCTTGAATATTAGCTTTCTGAATGCACCAGGCAGGTAGTGCACGCAGCAATGGACCGGTTCCGAACTGCAGTATTCTTTCCGGCAGTTCAAACAAGGATGCGTTGGGTACAGCAATGGCTGTGGACCGGATCTTTTTGAGGTTGCGCCTGTTCAGCGCAAATGGTATCGGCTTTTTCCCACTCATGGTTTCCCTCCTCTCTGCCTCAGTTCCATCTCCGCTGCGCATTTGATGAATGCGCCGATCCCTTTCGGGTCATTGGTGATCACAGGCTCTTTGATGTAATAATCATAACTGCCGTCGCGATAAGGATTGCCGCCCAGTCCGGATACCGCCACGGTCCCTTTCAGGTTGATCCCTCCGTTATTGTCTTTTTCAATGAACTCTTTGATGATACCCTCAAAACCTTTCTGTGCGGCCTTTTCATAAACTGCTGGCAGGTATTTCATTCTCACACCTTTTGCCAGCGTGTAAGTGATCATGGCGCTGGCAGATGCTTCATGGTAATTGCCCGGGGCATTCTTTTTATCCGTCACATCCCACCAGGTGCCGCTGGAGGGGTCCTGATAATTAACAACTGCTTTGGCATAACGGTTCAGTATGCCGGTAATGGAATCCCTGCCCGGGTGATCAGCCGGGAAATAATCCAGCGCATCCACCATGGCCATGCCATACCAGCCGAGGGCCCGGCTCCAGAAATTGGGCGACTGCCCTGTTTTTTTGTTGGCCCATCGTTGCTCGCGGCTCTCGTCCCATCCGTGGTAGAGCAATCCTGTTTTCTTGTCCCGGCCGTATTGCTCCATCAGTACAAACTGGCGGGTGATATCATTGAAGTCTTCAGGTTCATTGAAGAGTTTTGCATACTGTGCATAAAAGGGTTGTCCCATGTACAGGCCATCCAGCCACATCTGCCAGGGGTAGATCTTTTTGTGCCAGAAGCCACCTGACTTGGTGCGTGGATGATGGCGCAACTGGTCTCTCAGCAATGCAGCTGCTTTTTTGTATTTCTCACTGCCTGTCTGCTCATAGAGGAAGAGGATATTCTTCCCGTTGTTCAGGTGATCGATATTGAACTCATCCTTCCTGTATCCTTTGATATTACCGCTGCCATCCACATAAAAATCGATCAGCCTCTTGATATAATTGAAATATTCCTGTTGCTGGTTCTGCTGCCAGACAGCTTCCACGCCTTTCAGCACCACGCCCATATCGTACCGCCATTTGGCTGTTTTATCGTTCTCCAGTGCAAAGGAATCTTTATAAATGTTCATGGCCGTCCGGCTCATCTTTTCTCCCCAGGTATCAGCTTCGGCCTGCGAAGATTGCCATCTGATATTCTGCAGCACAATGCCACTGGTATCAACAGCTTCCAGGTATTTGTTGGAGACCAGGTTCATATTCATGAGTGCGATATTCTTTACAGGCATTTCCGGGAGACCGCGCAGGAAGATGGCTTTAGCCGCTCCGTTCACCACAACATTATTGATGGCGATATTCTGAAATACAGGCGTGCCTTCATTTACAGGCAACAATTCTGCTTTAGGAGCTTCGCGTTTTTCACCGGCCAGGGGCACTGGGTCTTTTGCCATATAATACATATCAAAGAGAATGGCTTCGCCTGCAATATCGCGCATAGTGATATCCGTTATATAAATATTCTCTACTACGCCGCCGCGGCCGCGGGCTGATTTGAAGCGAAGCCCGATATCGGTTCCGATGAAAGTACAGTTGCTGACGTAGATATTCTTTACGCCACCGCTCATTTCGCTGCCTACAACAAACCCTCCATGGGCGTGATACACCACGCAGTTGCGGATGATCATATCCTGTGTTGGGATGCCGCGTTTCCTGCCGGCCTCGTCCCTGCCGCTCTTCATGCAGAGGGCATCATCCCCCACATCGAAGACAGAGTTTTCGATCAGTACATTTTTGCAGCTCTCTACATCGATGCCATCCCCGTTCTGTGCGTACCAGGGATTGCGCACGGTGATATCGCGAACGGTGATATGCTCGCTCATCAGCGGGTGCATACACCAGGCGGGTGAGTTCTGTATGATCACACCTTCCAGCAGAATACGTTTACAATTGGTGAGCACCAATAAATTGGGACGAAGAAAATCTTTGATGCTGTTATAAAACTCAGGTGTCTTGCCAGGCTCGATCACCCCGGGATTCTTCATGGCCGCACCTTTAAATGCTTTGATACTGGGATACCAGGTACGTTTGTCGTCACTAAGCATTCCTCCGGAACTGACCAGGCTTTTCCACTGGCTTTCCGTTAGTTTATCCCGCTTCACCATGCGCCAGGCATCACCACCGCCATCAATGATCCCCTTTCCGGTGATGGCAATATTCTGCTGGCCTGTAGCTGAAAGGGGGCTTTGATTGCGCATTTGCGGAAGCCCTTCCCAGTTCCCTTCCACCAGTGGGTACTGATCGAAGTCGGATGTAAACTGCAATAATGCATTCTGTTGCAGATGGAGATTTACATTGCTCTTCAGTGTTACGGGACCTGTCATCCAGAGACCGGCCGGGATCACCACTACGCCACCGCCTTTGGCTGCAACAGCATCGATGGCGCTGTTGATGGCTTTGGTGTTCAGGCTATGCCCATCGGCCTTAGCGCCATACGCAGTGATATATACCGTATCCTTCGGGAAGCTGGCAGCCTGTATTACAGGAAATTCCTGCCCCTGCACCATTCCTCCACCGGCCAGTATCAACAGTATCAGCGTTACAAATCTTGTTTTCATTTAGTAATTCCTTTTTTGGGGTAAGCGTTTTCGTTTGGATGCACCCTGAACCAATCATACTGCGCATATCCGGCATCGTTAGCAGAGGATTCCCGGGTGCAATAGATGCCTACTTTTGCTCCCACCCATTTACCTGGCCGGGCGGTGAAACTCGTTTCTATCTTTTTGAAATTGATTCCATCGGTGCTGTAACTGAACCGGCAAACGGCTTTCAGCCCCACTTCCACGCGGAGGAAACAGTCTTTTGCAGTCAGCAGTCCAAGATCAGTTTCCACAGGAGCTTTTCTTTTGTCTGCATCTTCACAAACGATATGTGCGATATGAATTCCACCGGGTCTGGCCTGCAGTTCGATAGCTGTATAACTCAGGCCCATGATCACAAGACCAGTCTTTTCTTTCAGAGGTTTTGCGGAAGGATTAAAACTGAGTTTGGTAGTTACCACGAAAGCCTCTGCCGGAAATTTCTGCAGCAATAAATTGGGAAGGTCCCAGTAGTTCTTTGCACTGTCAGGTTGCTGAACGGAATACAAACGCAGTCCGCCTTTCTCAGCATCCGGGAAACACCAGGTGGCGCGGGGATTCGCCTGCCACTGCCATTGCAGCCCCAGGGACGATTCATTGAATTCATCACCATCCGGCGGCGTCAGTTTTCTGACAGCGCCGGAAAAAGCAGGTTTCCGGTGACTGGCAACAGGCTCGCCTTTTCCATCTTTATCATTGTCCTTTCCGATCACAGGCCAATCGTTGACCCATTGCATGGGTTGCAGGTGTACAATGCGGCCGTAGGCATCCTTGTCCTGGAAATGAAGGAACCAGTCATGCCCTTTCACATCATCCACCCAGGCTCCCTGGTGTGGTCCGTTCACGGTTGACTTTCCCTGATCCATCACAACCTTCCTTTCGTATGGGCCGTAAATATTTTTAGAACGAAGTGCCAGCTGCCAGCCCGTTGAGACACCACCCGCGGGGGCGAAAATATAGTAGTAGCCATTGCGCTTGTAGAACTTGGGGCCTTCGATAGTAGGATCTGATTCATGACCATCATATACCAGTCTTCCTGCATCCAGTGTTTTTGTTCCTTCGGCATTCATCTTCTTTACCACCAGGATGCTTTTGATGCCAGCGCGACTACCGGCATAAGCATGCACCAGGTAGACCTGTCCATCATCATCCCAGAGCGGACAGGGATCGATCAATCCTTTACCAGCTTCCACCATTACGGGCTCCGACCAGGGACCGGAAGGATGTTTTGCTTTTACCAGGTAGATCCCGAAATCAGGATCGGGGTAATAGATATAGAATTCATTGTTATGATACCGGATAGCAGGCGCCCAGACGCCATTTCCATGCTGTGGCTTACTGAATACATCAAATGGTGGCTGCATGGGTAAGGCATGCCCGATCAGCTGCCAGTTCACCAGGTCTCTCGAATGCAGAATAGGCAAGCCTGGCACTGCATTGAAGCTGGAGCTGGTCATATAATAATCTTCTCCAACCCGAACGGCATCAGGGTCCGAGTAATCTGCATGAAGTACCGGATTGTAATAATCCCCATGCCCTCCTTCTCCCCAGTGCACGCGGGAACTCCCGCTGGTATCAGCGATCTGTGCAAGCGCCGCAAAGGGCAAAGCCATCAATACTACAATCAGGGCGTTCTTCATTTTGTCTGAGTTATCTTCCAATCTCCGAAAATATTCTCCCATGTAAAAGCGGCTGCTTCTTCCTTTGTCAGCTGATGGCTCCAGGCCACGCGCTTTCCGGAAGCCGCGCCGGGCCCGCTGTTATTGTATTCTGCATAATAACTTGTTTTTTCTGCATCCGGCTTGTTCCAGTTATGCCAGCCTTCAGGCTTGATCAGATCACCCAGCACGCACTCAATGAAGGCGGTTTTTGCGAAGGGCCTCCAGGGTCTGCCCAGGTAATAGGTTCCGGGAGCAGCATCTCCATCTATCTTACAACGGAAGAACACATAGCCGAACTTTTTTCCTTCGGGAGTGGAAGCGGCCGTCACATAACCTCCCTTCTTGCAATAAATATGGCAACCGGTGAACACAGCGGTGGATGAACCGAAGATAAAATCCACGGTGCCTTCGATATAACAGTTCTCATAAAGCTGTCTGCTTTCATGGCCATATGTATACAGGGTATCCTGGAAACCAAGAAAGCGGCAATTGATGAATCGCGTGCGGTCTCCGCCCGCAAATACGGCTACTGCCTGCCCTACAGGTCCGGAGCTATTCTCAAACGTCAGGTTCTCGGCAGTAAAATCCTTTCCATAGAGATAGAAACTCGCGGAACCGGAAGTACCTACTTCTTCCCCGAAGACATTCTTCTTACTGGCATAATCATCCCAGGTAAGAATGGTACTATCCTTGCTCTCGCCGATCATATGCACGAAGCTCTTTGAATCGGCCAGCACCAGCTTCTCCTTGTACACACCTTTCTTTATAAAAATAGTGGTCACATTCTTACGCATGTCAGGAACGGCATCGATAGCTTCCTGGATGGTTTTGAAATTCCCTGATCCATCTTTAGCCACAATGAAATCATATTTTTTTGGCTGCGCTTTTACTGCAACACAGCTGACAAAAAATATAACAGGCAGGAATATTCGAAATATCAATCTCATATCAGTTATTTTTCCGGGTTCCAGGTACCGAGTATTTTTTCAATGGTGAACTGCTTTGTTTCATCCGCTGTCAGCTGTTTGCTCCAGGGTACGCGTGCAGCGGGATTGGCGCCGGGGCCGCTGCTGTTATACTCAGCGTAACGGGCCGTAGCTTCATTGCTTTGCCGTTTCCAGTTATTCCAGCCTTCGGGCAGGATATGTTGGCCCAGCCAGCAATCGATATAAGTGACACTGGCTGTAGGGCTCCAGGGCCTGCCGAGTGACACCTTATTAACGGCGCTGTCTGAAGTGAGTTTGCAATTGAAGAATACAAAGCCGTATGGAATGATGCTATTGGTGCTGGCGGCGGTAACATGACTGTTCTTTTTGCTATGAATAGCACAATCTTTGAACACAGCAGTGGCTGCTCCAAAAATAAAATCTGTAGTGCCTTCGATATAACAATCCCTGAAATAATGCTTCACACCGGAGCCGCTGAGAAAGAGCACATCCTGGAAGCCCAGCATGCGGCAGTTCCGGAAGGCAGCACGATTCCCTTCCACCCGCAGCGCTACTGCCTGACCCGCATTGAATCCTGCATTGTTCTGAAAACTGATATTCTCTGCCGTGAAATCATCGGCATACACAAAGAAAGAAGCGCAGGTCCAGGTATTGAGCGTATCTCCATTCTCCAGGCGTGTTCCCGCATGGTTATCGAAAGTGAGAATGGTCTTTTGCTTATCTTCTCCCCTAAGTGTGATATTTGACTTACTGGCGTCCACCACAATCCTTTCTTTATAAATTCCATTCTTCACATAGATGATTGTTTTCTCTTTGTTATGGGAAGGCACAGCATCCAGGGCAGCCTGCACTGATCTGTATTTGCCCGATCCATCGGTGGCAACCACCAGCTTTTTCTGCGCAGCGGCTATCTGCGCCATCAACAATATTATTGCACCCAGTAGGATCTGCCTCATGCTTACTTTATTTTGGATATTACGATGCGCGAAGCCAGTTCCGGCTCCAGCGTTTTCAGGTCCTGCAATACCAGTTGCGCTACCAGCCTGGCCCCGAGTTCACTGAAATGTGTATTATCATTTCTTCCGTCCGGATAGTTGGGATGTTCGCCGGCATTGAGTTGCAGGAATAACCATTTTGAATGCTCTTCTCCGAACTGCTGGTAGAGCGCACGGCTTTTTGTATCCAGGTCAATCAATGGTACCTGTTGTGCCTGTGCCGTTTCCTTCACCAGCGCAGAATAGATCTCATGCGTTGGAATGGCATTACCTGTAGTATCAAAACGTCGGCGCGATACCGGCGTGATCAGGATTGGTTTTCCGCCCTTCTTGCGGGTTTCACTGATGAACCTTGTGAGGTTTGTTCTGTATTCATCGGGTGTGGTGTACCTGTCTGTTTTTTCTTTGGCTTCATCATTATGACCGAACTGGATCAGTACATAGTCTCCGGCTTTCACATCATCGATCAGTTGCTGCCATAATCCTTCGGATATGAAGGTACGCGTGCTTCTTCCATTCTTTGCGCGGTTGCTCACCGAGACCGTTGTATCGAAGAAATACACGAAGGGCATGCCCCAGCCTGTTTCCGGGAATACCTTCGGCTCTTTGATGGCGATGGTGCTATCCCCTGCCAGGAAGATGGTGATCTTCTTTTTTTCCTGTTGGAGCGAGAAGGCCATCAGCAGGAATACGCAGGGCAACAATAATTTTCGTGCTCGCATGCTATTTACTTTTCACCAGTTGATTGAGGTATATTTCTATATTGGTAAATTGCCTGTCCAATGTGTTCAATACAGCATCCTTAGGGTCCGCAGGATCAAGTTTATTCATTTTTTCCCATTCATCCGGCATCCCATCTCCATCTGTATCCAATGGTGCAGGCAATGATCTCAGTTCGGGCCACCCCCCTACATCGGTCTGCGAATTGATGATACCGTTTTTCTCCGGGCCATCATTCATTTTCCCATTCCTGATGCCTTCGATGATCCTGGTGTCAACGGCATCGCGGTGCAGGCTTGCTCCTGCATGCTCCAGTACCAGTTTGAACGCAGCAGTGGCGGATTGTTCTTCAATGGGAACAAAAGGAACAGGCTGATCCGTTCTGGCATCTTCCCAATGATTGCCCTGTACCCCACCGGCCCAGTTGTTTTCTGAAATCGCGGGGAATCCTTTTACAAAATTACCCGTGACATAGAATTTTCCACTGGGGGTATCAGCAGGATTGACGATCCTGTTGGCAACAGTTTTGCGGGTAGCCGGGCCCGCCTCGTAATAATTGTTCACCATATTGTGGTTGCCGCCCTCTCCCCCATATGAGCTGTTGAAGCTCCAGTTCACAATGGCATTATTCCTGAAATCGACAGCCTCTGGCTTCTCTGTTTCCAGAAAGCGCTGCCCGTTGAAACGTGGATTGCGGCTGGTATTATGGGCCAGCAAATTGTGGTGAAAAGTGGCGCTTTTACCGCCCCAGATGCCGCCATAACCATGTGCTCCCTTGAAATGCACGCTCTGGTGCAGGCTCTCCGCAATGATGCACCATTGCATGGTGAAATGCTCATTGTTATAAAAAGAGGCATTCTCGTCCACCGCCCAGCTCATGGAGCAATGATCGATAATGATGTCTTTGTGCCCGGTTCCATTGAACGAATCATCCGCCTGTCTGGTCATATCTCCCAAACGGAAACGCAGATAACGTACGATCACGTTGTCTGCGGAAATACTGGTAACATAGTTTTTAAGGCAGATACCATCACCGGGCGCTGATTGCCCGGCGATGGTGACGTTGCCATATCTGATCTTAAGGGGTGATTTCAGTGCTATCGTTCCCGAAACCGTGAAGAGGATGGTGCGTGGTACTTTCTCATCGATGGCGGCGCGCAGGCTGCCCGGCCCGTCATCTTCCAGGTTGGTGACCAGGATCACTTTCCCTCCCCTGCCGCCGCTGGTGAATTTCCCGTATCCTTCAGCACCGGGAAAAGCCAGCACCTGCTTTCCCGGCCGTGCTGATCCTTCGGCCGGCCGCTGCGCCCTGCAACTGATCACAGTTGCAAGGCAGCAGAGCGTGTATATCGTTTTCCTCACATGGTACTTCATCATTATCTTCAATTAAGCATCAACGTTAGTAACCCGGATTCTGCCCCAGTTTACCCTGGTATGAATCCAGCGTAGCCTGGTCGAATGGAAAGAGCTCGCTCTTGTTGGGCGAAAAGAAATAAGCAATGGCATCGATATAGTGTACAGTGGATGTTCCTACGTTCAGGGTATTGTTTGTTCTGATAATATCCTGCCGCCAGTTCACGGATGTAAATCCGGAAGGCGCCGGTGTAACCACGGGTTTGTACAAAGATCCGAAAATGGTATACTCTTCCCCGCTGTTCCTGTAATAGATCAGCGTAGGCACATTTGCATATTTACCGTTGCCGGCCTGGAGATCACGCAGGTCTGTGCGGATCTGACCGGTAGTGGGATTCAGTTTTGCGTTGATCAGGTTCCAGCGGATAAGATCGTATTTGCGGATCCCTTCGCCGCCGAACTCCAGCAGTCGCTCGTTCACAATTGCATCGAAGAAGCCTGCCTTATCAACCGGTGTGGTGCCGATCTTATCCGTATTGCCCCTGTAGGCGCGCTTGCGCACCTCTTCAAAGGCACTGATGGCCTCAGCAGTAGGCGCGCCGTTGATCTCATTCACCGCTTCTGCATACATCAGCAATACATCGGAGAAGCGGATGAAGCTCCAGTTGTACCCTACGTTGAGTGCGGAGCCGGGCAGCAGCGGATTGCGCCAGTCCCTCCTGTACTTTCCATTGGTAACGGATGTGAGGGCCTGCGGCCTTTTCACGTTGGTAGACTGTACCTGGTAAATACCGAAAGTAGCTTCAAGCCTGGTATCTACAGAATCAAATGCATAGAAATAGGTTGGCAGAGCAGTGATACCGCCGCCACCGGGACCATATCGGGAGGCAGCATCCGTACGCACGCCGTCATAGTTGGCCATGCGACTGTCCGAGTTACTGTTTCCTCCGCCTGCTCCCGCTTCAAAGATGATCTCTCCCTGCGGATCGTATGCAAAGGAGCTGAGGGTTTTCCAGATACTGGTGAAGTTGGGGTTCAGGTCGTGCTGATCTCTCCTGGCCATGATATCGGCACACTCATCGCGGGCGATCTTGTAGAAGTCGAGATAGTCTGCGCGGCGCTCCATGGTCTTCGTTTCATTGCGAAGCGAATAACCACCGCGGAACAGGGCCAGTTTGGCCCGCAGGGCCTTGGCGGCACCTTTGGTGATGCGTTCATTCCTGGCCACTTCTGTACGCCAGGGAAGCATGTCGATGGCAGTCTTCAGGTCTGCTATCAGTTTATCGTACGTGGAATCTCTGTTGGCGCGTGGCACATACAGGTCAGTCCGTTTATAGGCAGGCTCCATCGGTGCAGGTACATCGCCCCAGTTCCTGATAAGCTCATAGAGGAATTGTGCGCGTAAAGTAAGCGCTTCCGCATGCAGCCTTCTAAGGTCTCTTTTCTCCGCATCAGTACCTGTATTATATTGTTTCATCAGCGGGATCTGCTCAATGCAGAGGTTCGCTTTTTCAACACCACGGTAGAGTTGCAGGAAGGGGTTGCGGATCTCACTGTTGGAGAAAAGCAGCTGGTACCTTCCGATGCCACGGCGTCCGTTATCCAGACCACCTGAGGTCATGAAATCATCAGAGTCGTAAGGATAATACAGGTTGATACGGATCCCGTATCCGTTATCTCCCATCAGCTCATCGTACACACCGATCAGGGCGGTGGTGGCATTGGACACATCGGAGAATGCCTGACCAAGATCGGATTGTGAAACCGGCTTCACGTCCATGTATTTCTTACATCCACCAGCCAGCGTGATGACGGCCAGCAGCAGGTGCAATACCTTGAAGTGATAAAATCGGGTTTTCATATAAAAAGCAGTTTAATAGTATTAAAAAGTTAAGTTCAGTCCGAATACCCAGGTGGTGGCGCGGGGATAAGCCGCAAAGTCTACACCAGGTGTGAGCGGATCCGATCTCCTGGCCGTAACCTCCGGATCATAACCAGTGTAGTTGGTCCAGGTATACAGGTTATTAACAGTAGCGTATACCCGAAGATTAGAGATATACGCTTTGGTGGTAAGACGTTTCGGCAGCGTATACCCCAGGGTGATATTGTTCACTCTCAGGAATGATCCGTCTTCGATGGCATAAGAAGTGAGGAAGAAACGGTTGGCATTGTTGGGTGTCCAGATCTTTGCATTGGTATTCATTTTCGCCAGTTCATTGGGATCTGTCACCAGGTTACCGTTGTCATCGATATTCCTCCAGCGGTCTTTCATTACGGACAGCATGTTGAGGTGCGGGAAGCTGCCGTCAGTCCATTCGATCTTATTGGCATTGTACACATCATTCCCAACCACAAAGTTCACGAATACGCTGAGGTCCCAGTTCTTGTAAGAGAACTGGTTGTTCCAGCCGCCGGTGAATTTGGGGTTGGCATTGCCGATGACTACACGGTCACTGTCGCTGGTGATCCTTCCATCTCCATTGATATCTTTGATGCGCATGGTGCCAGGCCTTACCAGACCGGTGATGGCATTGGGATTGGGAACACCTGCTTTGAGCGTGTAAGCGCCTGTACCGCTATTGTAATCGAAGTCGGATACCTGGAACATACCGTCAGTCACATATCCGTACATCAGTCCGATGGGATCTCCCACTCTCACGAGATAATCATCGGCGCCATCAGACCCCTGCCAGCCGGCACTGCGTGTCTGCTGTTTGAGGCCACCCAGGTTCTCCACCCTGTTCTTGTTGAAAGAGATATTGAAACTGGAGTTCCAGTTGAAATCCTTGCGTTGTACAGGAATGGCATTGATCTGGAATTCCCATCCCCTGTTGGAAGTGGAGCCGACATTCTGCAATTGGAAAGGATAACCATTGGTTGGAGGAATGGCTACGGAGAGCAGGAGGTCATTTCCTTTATTATGATAATAGTCGGCAGAGAACTGGATGCGGTTGTTCACAAAACCCAGGTCGAGACCCACACTTCTTGAAATTGTTTTTTCCCATTTCAGGTCCTCGTTGGCCAGGGCCGACGGAGCAAAACCGGGAAGGATGCTGTGATTGAGCGCATACTCACCCGTTACACCATAAAGTTGCAGGTACAGCAGGTCTCCTATACGGTTGTTGCCGGCAATACCGTAACCTGCGCGGATCTTGGCATCTGTAAGCCAGCTGATATTGCTGAACCATGTTTCCTCGATGAAGCGGTAAGCGATGGAGCCAGAAGGGAAGATGAGCAGGCCATTGTCATACTTGAATTTGCTGGACCTGTCTGCCCGCATGGTGAACTGTGCGATCACTTTGTTGTTCCAGTCGTAACTGGCCCTTCCGAACAGCGAGAAGATCCTGCTGGGTGGCGTTTCATTGCTCACGTTCCTGGGTTGCTGGAATCCGGAGGGAGGTGAACCAAGTCCCATATTGGCAAGCGCTTTATCGGCTGAGATATCAGCCGGAAAGAACCTGGTCTCCATGGTATTTGACTTTGCCTTTGTTTCATAGATCTCCTGTCCAACCAGGATATCGATAGCATGATCTCCGAACTTGGGCAGCGTATACTGTAATGTGTTTGAGATATTGAAAGTGGTTGAATTCTGCTGATCTATTCTGGCAACCGGCAGTGAAGCATTGTTGCGGGCTGTATTGGTGATCTTGCTCCAGAAGAGATCGGTGCGCATATTATTGTTATCATATCCAAGCGTTGATCTGAATGCGAGGTTCTTCAGGAGGTTGAACTGGAAATAGCCACTGAGGTTAACCGCTTTTGTGAACTGTTTGCGGTACTCGGCCTGTGTCATCAGAACGGGATTGGTCTGGTTGGCAGCGTTCCTGTAAAGCTCGTCATCAAATACGTCTATGCCCGGAGAGGTGGCCGTTTCGAAGGGCCTGTACTGGATGGCATTACGAAGGCGGTTAGTGGTACGTGTTCCGCTGTTGGTGGTACCTGCGCCGCTGACGATCTGGTCCTGGTAACGGGCGGTCAGACCGATCTTTACCTTATTGGACACTTTATGGTCCAGTTTGAAGTTCACCAGTTTCCTGTCGAATCCGCTTTCCAGCAGGATCCCATCTTCTGTATTGCTGGTCAGACTGAGGTTGAATGTTGTTTTCTCGTTACCTCCACTTACAGAAACGTTGTGGTTCTGGTAACCGGCCTTTCTGCCGAACACTTCTTCCTGCCAGTCGATTCCCTTGATATTCTTGTACACATTCAGTGTATCCCAGGTAGAACCATAGTTGCGGTTGAAGCTGGTATCACCGATGAGTTTATTTCTTTCATATTGCCACATCACAAAATCGTAGGGATTGAGCACGTCCATTTTTTTGGAGATCTCCCTCCATCCGAATGAGCCGTTGTAGGAAACATTGGTCTTGCCTACCCTCCCAGATTTGGTGGTGATGATCACAACGCCGTTGGCGCCACGTGCGCCATAGATGGCGGTGGTAGCGGCATCTTTCAGTACATCGATGCTGGCGATATCCTGTGGCGCGATATAAGAGAGCGCATTTTCCACCTGGATACCATCCACGATGTAGATGGGTGAATTATCCTGTGTGATGGAGCCGCCTCCGCGGATGCGGATCAGTACATCAGCGCCGGGCGCACCTTCCGTGGTAGTTACCTGCACACCGGCAAGGCGGCCGGCGAGGGCTTCTGCAGCGGAAGAAAGCGGCACATCTCTGAGTTGCTTTGAGTTCACGGAAGAAACGGAGCCTGTGAGGTTCCTTCTGCGGACAGTACCGTAACCGATCACCACAACGTCTTCCAGTTCGGTAGCAGTCCGTCTGAGTTGAACGTTGATGGTGCGGCCGGCTTCCACACTCACTACCTGTGAGGCGTAACCGAGTGCTGATACATTCAGCGATAATTTTTTAGGGGCATTGGCAGGGACGTTCAGAACGAACTCCCCCTGAGCATTTGTTTTGGTTCCGGCAGCAGTACCGGAGAGGCTTACAGAAACATCCGTTAACGCAGTGCCGGTACTGTCGTCAGTGACCCGGCCTTTGATCTGAGCAGTCTGCGCCAAAGAAATGATCTGCATCCCTGTTACCAGGAGCAACAGCAGAGAAAGGTGCTTCATATGGCTTTTTTTATATTGAGCAAACGTAAATAAACAGTCAGTATTTAACTGTATAAGTGTCCGTTATACAGTTATTTCTCTCTTCAATGCTAGTCAGATATTTCTTAATAATCCGGGGCTTTCCGCATTTTATTTACGCAATCGTTCCCGGCAACGATGCCAGTTGCTGGCCTGGGGCGGGAGACGGATAACTTACTAACTTACCAGTGGCTAAAAAGTGTATATTTAGCCTCTGTAAAACTGATTGCAACGCATCCCGACCGATTATGAAATTTGAAGCAGTAACTATAAAAGATATCGCCAGGGCACTGGGATTAAGCACCTCAACGGTATCCAGGGCGTTGCGTGACAGTTATGAGATCAGCCAGGAGACCAAGCAGCTGGTACTTGACTGTGCGGAAAAGCTCAATTACCAGCCCAATCCCATTGCGCTCAGCCTGAAAGAGAAAAGAAGCCGCTCCATCGGGGTAGTGGTTTGCGAAGTGGCCAATAATTTCTTCTCCCAGATCATCAATGGCATCGAGTCCATCTCCTACAGCAAGGGATATAATGTGATCATTTCCCAGAGTCATGAAAGCTACGAACGGGAAGTGATAGATCTGCGGTATCTCTCGTCCCGGTCCGTGGATGGCCTGCTGATCTCCGTTTCCACCGAGACAAATGATTACAGCCATATCAGGGCCCTCCATGAGCGCGGCCTGCCGATCGTATTCTTCGACCGGATCACGGAAGAGATCAAAACGCATAGCGTTATTGTGGACAATTTCAAGGGTGCCTATGAGGCCACGGAACATCTGGTGAAGAATGGCTACCGCCGGATTGCGGCCATTGCCAATTCTGAGTTCCTCAGCATCACCAGCGAAAGGCTGGGCGGCTACCGCGAAGCCCTGGTAAAGAACGGCCTCAAGCCCAGCGACACCTATATCAAACATTGCTTCTATGGCGGCATGATCTTCTCCGAGATCGAGGATGCGGTTAACCGCCTCTTCACCCTGAAACAAAGACCTGATGCCATTTTTGCGACCAGTGACAAGCTCACCACAGGTTTACTCAAAACGTTCAGGAGGCGTGGTATCCGCGTTCCGGAAGATATTGCCGTGGTGGGGTTTTCCAATACGGATATTGCAGAACTGCTCAATCCCTCCCTCACCGTGATCCGCCAACCTGCTTACGAGATCGGCCAGGCTGCCACCGAGCTGCTGCTGCAGCTCATCGAAAGCAAGCGACCGGTGAAGCAGTTAGAAAAGAGAGTGCTCTCGCCTCAGTTGCTCATCGGAGATTCCTCCGCTCCAAAAAAGAAGTTGAAATAACGCCAATGACTATACGCAGGCTGCACCAATCGCCCGCCTCCCGGCGAGTGATCTATATTTGTTCGCCTCCGGCGAACACCGTGTCAACAGAGGCAACAGAGTAAAAGTCACTCGCCGGGAGGCGAGCGACTGCCCCCTGTTTCGCAAAAAATCTTTAGTTTGCGCTAATGAAATTCACTGCATTCATTGTTGAAGATGAAACACGCAGCCGCGAGCTCCTGCAGAACCTGCTGGAGGAATATTGTCCTGCCTTACAGGTGGTTGGCAGCGCCTCTTCTGTGGAAGAAGCGATAAAAGCCATTCACCTGACGAAACCGCAGGTGCTTTTCCTGGACATAGAGCTGCATCCCGGCACCGGCTTCGATATCCTGCAAAGAACGGCTGAGATCCACTTCCAGGTGATCTTCACCACGGCTTATGATCATTATGCCATCAAGGCTATCAAATTCAGTGCACTGGATTACCTGCTTAAACCCATCGACGTGCAGGAACTGCAATCTGCGGTGCAAAGGGCCATTCAACAACTGAGCCATCACCAACCGCAGCAATCTTTGCAATTATTATTACAGAACCTGGTAAAAAAGCAACAGGACTATACCATCAGTCTGTCAACCGCTGAGGGGCTTGAATTTATACCTGTTGCTGCTGTACTCCGGCTGGAAGCCAATGGAGCTTACACCATTTTTCATCTGAAGGATGGGCGTACCATCATGGTGAGCCGGAACTTAAAGGAATATGAAAACCTGCTGGGCGAACATGGGTTCTTCCGCATTCAGAACTCTCATATAGTGAACCTGAAGGAAGTAAAGAAATACCTCAGGACCGACGGAGGTTATGCTGTAATGAATGATGACACACAGCTGGCCATCTCACCCAAAAAGAAGGAAGCCTTTCTGCAATTACTTTCAGCCCGGGCGCTGTAATTTCCGTTAACTCAAATCCCCCATCCATTAAAGGGTACCTCATGGGCCTGCTGGAGCTGTCTATTTTGCGGCTCAATTAAACAGGTGCTATGAAAAAGTTATACACTCTATTCTTTCTACTGCTTACCCTGATGGTTGCAGAAGCTGACGCACAGGGCATTTACCAGTTCTGGGGCGCAACGCCGCTTGGCGGGGACAACGATCAGGGCGTGCTGTTCTCTGCCAGATTTGATGGCACGGGTATTACAACCAGGAAAACTTTTGAATTAGAAACGCCATTTGCCTATGGCAGTGGATTTACCGCCTATAATGGCAAGTTCTACCGGGTCAACGCGTTCTTCGGCTTTCTGGGAAAAGGGGGCATCACAGAGTATGATCCGGCCGCCAATACCATCACTAAAAAAGCCGACTTCTCAACCATAACCAAGGCAGGCTTTTCAACTGACCTTACTGTTGTGGGAAATAAAATGTACGGTGTGATGAAGCCGCCTTCCAATGACGGCAGTACCGCCCAATTGTACGAGTTCGATCCGGCTTCAGGAGCCCTGACCGTTCTTTTCCATTTTGCTGATTTCGTCAGTTCCTCTACCATGTCGAACCTCACTTACTACAATGGTAAACTGTATGGCTGGTCAGACAGAGGAGGCAACAACAATGACGGCCTCATCTATTCTTTTGATCTCACCAACTATCATCCGGCAGGGCTCATTTCATTTGATGCTGCGGCGGGTAAGGTGATCACTACAGACCTTCTGGTGTACAACAACAAACTTTACGGATCGGGGGATCATATGATGGAATTCGATCCTTCCAACAATAACTTCATCATCAAAAACACACTGGCCAATGTAACGGGTATACCGTCTTCCACCAATCTCACACTTTATAATAATAAGATCTATGGCTTCACAAAGGACGATGTAAATAATGACTTTGGCAGGATCTATGAGTATGATCCGGCACTGAACACAACCGTCAACAAAGCCACGTTCACCACTGTAGGTGGAAGCGGCCCCGGCAGTGCTGTGGTGGTGTACAATAACAGGTTTTACGGAAGTGCAACCGGAGGTGCTAACGGAAAGGGCGTTATGTATGAATACA
The DNA here is from genome assembly GCF_051955275.1 of Pseudobacter sp. NCBI lineage: Bacteria > Pseudomonadati > Bacteroidota > Chitinophagia > Chitinophagales > Chitinophagaceae > Pseudobacter > Pseudobacter sp. The sequence continues at coordinate 31,564 of NZ_JBQCGW010000232.1, forward strand.
ATCCGGCTACCAATACCATACTCGACAAGGGAAGTTTTGGAGGCATGCTGGGAGCAACAACCACAGGCGATTTTGCAATACTCGGCGGTAAGATCTATGGCAATTGCCAGAGTGGAGGGAAACATGATCACGGAACTATATTCGAATATACACCGGCCAGCAGCAGCCTGGTAAAAAAACTTGATCTGGGTAACGGCTTCTACAAGCCCACAGGCAGGCATGTATATCACCTTGGAAAGATCTATGGTCTGGCCCAGGAAGCCGGCAATAACGGAAGAGGCGGGATCTATTCCTACGATCTGGCAACCGGCCAGTTCGCCATCCGCTACCATATGCAACCTGCTACAGGCGCAACTATCCCGGACAATCACCTGATGCTTTACAACAACCGAATTTATGGTGTTGCCTTCGGAGAACCGGATGGAAGTACCGGTGTTCTTTTTGAATTCAATCCCAATAATGATCAGTATACGGTCAGACATACATTTTCCACAACCACAGGCAGTGGCCCGGTTGGCCTTCCTACTGTATACAATGGCAAACTGTATGGCACCACACACCGTGGAGGGAATACAGACAATGGAGTTATTTACGAGTATGACCTGGCGAGCAGTACCTATGCAGTAAAGGTGCATTTAGGCCCCAGCTTCGGAACAAAACCAAGAAGCCAGATGACGCTTTATAAGAACAGGCTGTATGGCTGCACCACTTATGGCGGTAATTCCGACGGCGGCACCTTATTCGAGTACAACCCTGACGCCAATGGTTATATCGTGCGATATCATTTTGATGTGAACAGCGGGAATCACAGCTCCAATAACCTGACGGTGCTGAACGACAAGCTATATGGAATGGCCAACCAGGGCGGCAACGGGATTGGCCTCCAGGGCTCTCTTTTCAGTTACGATCCGGCAAGTTTCACCTTCAGCAAATTGCATACTTTCAAGCACCCGGACAATTATATGCCTTTCAACAGTCTCACAGTGCTCAACAACAAGCTATATGGAATGACCAAATGGGGAGGTGATGCAGGAGATGATGGTGGCAGCCTCTTCGAATACAATCCGGTAACTGCCCAGTTCACCAATAAAGCCAGCTTCACAGGATTGAACGGACGTCATCCGCAAAGCGGGCAATTGTTAAGTCTTCCCGCCCTGGTTGCACCAGGCACACCCGGCTCCTGCGTACCCGTAGCCACCACCAGTATCATGGCAGCCAATGCCAATGAATGGGTGGCATTTACGGATGAAGCAGGCAATGCCGTGGCAGAGATCAATGCCAACGGTAATGTACTGGGGAATGTAAGCATCAGTTTCTATACGCATAATGGTGAAACGAGGAAGGATGCGGCGGGCAGGTTGTACCTGGACCGCAATATCACCATCAATGTGGACCAACAGCCTGCCACACCGGTGAGCCTTCGCCTGTATGTCCGCACAGCGGAGTTCAACAAGCTGAAAGCCACTGCAGGCTCAGGTATCAATAACCACACGGATATCACGCTTTTCAAGAACGAGGAAGCCTGCGCGGAAAAGGTTACCGCCAATGCCTTCCCTGTCAGCAGCACAGCGGCATTCTGGGGGCTGGATTATGTGTATACTCTTCAGGTGAGCAGCTTCTCTTCTTTTTACTTTGCCAGCAAGGCATACACTGCCTTACCGGTAAAGCTGGAATATTTCAAAGGTTCTGTAAAAACGGATCACAACCTGTTGCAATGGAAAGGATCCTGTACCAATGATGTGAACTTCTCTGTTGAAAGAAGCACGGACGGGGTCCATTTCACGGCTATTGGACTGGCAATGGCCACGCAGGCGGATTGCAGTCTTCCTTTCCAGTTCAAGGATGAACACCCTGTTGCAGGAAAGGCCTGGTACAGGTTGCAGATGCAGGAGCCGAATGTTGCACCGGAGTATTCATCCATCATCGAGTTGAACCGTTCTGTACCTGGTAGCCTGGAAGTGAGGGTACTGCCTAACCCGGTGAGAGGACCGGTGATGACGGTGGAGGTATCGGCGCCTGCAAAATCAAACTACCGGTTATCAATATACGATATGCAGGGCAGAAGCCTGTTTCAGAGGAATATAGCAGTACAGAAAGGAGTTCAGCAGTTAACAGTGGATATTGCAGGAATCCCCGCGGGGATGTATCAACTGATATTGCAGGATGAGAAGGGCCGGCAGAGCAGCAGGTTTGTAAAACAATAAACAATATCACAACTCCCAAAAGGTGATTGAATAATATTGCAGGAACAAACAAAAAAGCACAGCGTAATAGTATGATAAAATAACGATCCCCGGCGATTTGCCGGGGATTGTTATTTTATCCCAATTGGAGGAATGGTATTATAACTGGATCATCTTCGAGTTCTTCTTACCATCAACCACGTAGTGGATGATGTAAGCTCCTGAAGCGATGCCATTGATCTCAACCTGTTGCTGTTGAACGTTGCGGCTCATCAGCATGCGGCCGTTCACATCAAACACCTGGATTAGGTTTGGCGTTTTGCCGTTGAAGAAGAGCACAACACCACTACCCTTACGGATAATGCTCATGGAAGTGGTTTCTTCTCCTTTACGAACGGCTGCCAGCTTGCTGTAGGTGCGTACGCCACTCAGTTCGTTCGCCATTATGCGGTAGAAACGATTGGTGAAATTCGCATCATTATGCTGATAGCTGTAATCACGGGTGTTGGCAATTCCGGGTACGGTGCCGACGGAAGTCCAGTTCCTGCCATTGTCGCTATACTGAACATCAAAGTCAGTAAGCCCTTCAATATCTCCCATTGACCAGTTCAGCTGCACATAATTGCCTTTCAGGTCAGCAGAGAAACGGGTGAAGGTAACGGGCAGAATAGCTCCTGCCTGTGTAGCGGTGATCTGGCTGTAGATCTGTCCGGTAGCTGTGTAAGACACGAAGTTGGCAACGGGGTCAACCGTGCTGGTGGCAGTGGTGGTCCAGGTAGGCCCTGTACGGTATGCAACCTGCAACATTCCTTCCGGGTTACCGGCCAGTTCGGCATCATCATAAATGATACCTACCGTGCCATTGTACGTAGGAAGGGGATTGGAGAAATTGTATACCCTGGTGATACTCTGAGCGCCACCTGGTCCGGTAATGGACGTATAGCTCTTTGTGAGATTTGTGTTGCTGACCGTAGTATTGGCGGAGGGTATCAGCACCAGGCTGTCCACAAAGAAGGTTGTACCGCTTCCTATGAACAACTGATCCGTTGGCCCTACACTCAACTGGGATTGCCCAGGCAGCCAAAGCAACGCGCTGCATATTAAAAGTAATAGGTATCGCATTGTCAGAATTTTTGGTGAAATAAATTGTTTATTAAAGACAATTAGTCACCAACTCTTTCAATGGTCAATGCTGCGCCTTGAGCATTGTTCAATAATACGGCAGCTCCGAGCAGACCGAACAATTGCAATTGAACAGTAGCCCCTGCTGTAAGGGTCACCACCGCTTCGGCAGCGAAAGTGCTGACAGAAAGTGCAGGTGTAACAGTCAGCGGAACGCTTGGAATACCATTGACCGAAATGCGGCTCGACATAAGCAGCGCTGCAGTAGTATTCACCCTGTACGCGATACGATAGCGGCCTGCCTGGCTAACAGTAAAAAGGTTACTGGCACCGTTGGTAGTAACATTCGTACCAAGGTTCTGGAAATCGGGAAGAGGAACAGCCGTACCACCAAGTACTACTGCGATGACCTGACCGGCGGTGCTTGCAGCATAACCTGTACTTGCTCCGTTGAAATTGATATCCAGCGTGGAAGCCAGCCTGGTCCACGCACCATTGATGTACATCCAGAGACCGATAGGAGCATTTGTCTGATACACCATCAGACCTTCATCAGGTGTGCCGATTGCAGTACGCTGAGCCTGTGTCATTCTGGGTACGAGAACGCCCTTGGTTGTTGAAGTCACATCTAAAATAGAACTTGCCGCTGGTGAAGTAGTTCCGATACCCACCTGGGCATTCAGGTTGACAATTGTTGCCATAAACAATGTCACGAGGATGCATAGTTGTTTTTTCATAGCAAATATCAAATGGTTAAAAAATACAGATACAGAATGGTTGTGTAAAGACCATTACTGTCAAGGCATACGTGTACCTGAACTTTTGCTACTTGCAGAAACCATGATATTTTGGAGGGACCGATGAACCAGTTCTGCTCATCAGAAAATAACGCGATAAATATACAGAGTAACTTTGATAAAGAACAGAAATATAAGCAACAAAATCAGCTAATACCCGCATCAGGTCAGTGTTTTATAGCTTATACGTTTATAAAAGTAAAACTACTCAAATACATGATGCTGAAAGGACTGCTGCAGCATTTTCAATGATCATAAACCGGAGATTCTCATGCAATTTATCTGCCTGCATACCGGGTAATCTGTAACTTTTCAGGCCCTGCCTCTGGCATTGACCCATTCTTCGTGGTGGCATGACCGGCAGTGAACCTCATGCTGCTGTCTGGCATTGCCGCAATAACTGCATACTTCAACAGCGGAGAGCGGAAGTTCGTTGATAAAGTCCTGGTCAACTTCGGGGAGAATGCAGAGACCGGGGCCAGGTCCGGTCTCATTGATCACAGTAAAGGAACCATTAGCCTCCAGGTAAAGCCGCTTCACTTCTCCGAGATGCCTGATACTATGGCTGCGAAGGCGGCAGAAGATCCGTTCACGGCTCATATGGCAGCGTTTCAATGCTTCCAGTTGAAGTTTTCCATCTTTCACCAGTATGCTCATCGTTCCCTGCGTTGCTTTTTCAAATGTGCGGCTCTTTGCTGCACGGGACGATACAAATCTTTGTATAATAACTACAATGACCGCCACCAGTAATCCCGGCAATAATCCCCTGTCCGGTTGCTGCAAAGGAATCCCGATGGCCGCAGCCAGCGAAGCAACGGCTGCCAGTTCAGTACGTGTCAGTCTTGATGACAATCGCTTGCCCATCAGCCTGAACGCAAATACAAGAATCAGGTAAACCGCCAGCGAGCGAATGATCAGTTCTATATAAAACTCCCAGGGCACATTTCCACGGAGGATCCGCATCAGGTCGTCCAGATATATTGATTCCTTCTTCATACAACTTTATTTACAGAAGGCACCCAGTTATGGTCGCCACAAACAGCACAGTAACCATTTGCATGTTGCCGGATACTGCTGTTACCACAGGTATGACATACCTGCGATTGGGTTCTAAGTTGTATACTATGAATAGAAAAATCCGCATCGGGCAGCAGATCAAGTCCAGACCTGGCGTTTTCCATTTTATAAATATTGAAGCTGCCGGTTGCTTCCAGGTACAACCGTTTCACTTCTCCCAGGTTATAAATGCCTTCATTTCTGAGCGCAGTAAATAATTGTTCACGCGATACACTTTCATTATCCATCACATCCAGCTGAAGAACCCCATCCTTTACAAGAATGACTGTTTTCCCCAGCACTACCGCTTCAACTTTTTCGTTTCTGCGCATCCAGTTGCTCAGCAACTGCTGAAAGCCAAGAATGAGGAAAAGCAAAAAGATCCCCTGGATGATGCCGCGGTCGGGCGACTGCATGGCGGCAGAAACGATAGCGCCCAACACCAGCATCACTGCCATTTCTGTACTGGTCAGTTGCCCGCTCATCCGCTTGCCTGAAAGACGGATCACAAACAATAGTATGCAATAAATTATGACTGTCCGGACCAGTGCTTCGAGAAGAAATGCAGGCGGCGCTTCACCAAACAGGATTCGCTGCCAGTCTGAGAGCTTGATAGATGATTTGTCCATATTCCCTGATTGGAATAATGTATGTATAAAAAACATACCGCTGCCACCTTTCCTCCGGTCTGTTAAATGTAGCAGCTTTAAATGAGGCAATTGCAGATAAGCGTCAATATCGGGCATGGTGGAACTAAGTAGTCAAAGTCTTGTCCCGGGGAGCTTTAAGGGCAAAATCACTGATTGCAACTCCCCTGTTGAACCTGCTGTACAAAACGCAAAGCTCTAAAGGCTCAGTTCTGCTGGCATGGTAATTATAAACTATATCTTATCAATCAATAAGCATACTATGAAACATTTATCGATCCTTGCAATAGCCGCAGTAATCATCTGCAGCTGTAATGATTCAAACACCACAGCAGACAATAAGATGGACAGCACCGGTAACCTGGCAACGGCGCCTGTGGAAAATTCCAATAACGACACCACTGCTTCTTCAGGACAGCAGCCCAATACAGACATGAGCGCGCAGTCCATTGACAATACGCCGCTCGACAAGAACAGCAGCGCCTTTGCTACAGAAGCAGCATCGGGAGGAATGATGGAAGTCAATCTCGGTCAGCTTGCCCAGCAGAAAGCAAGCAACCAGCGTGTGAAAGATTTCGGAGCCATGATGGTATCAGACCATAGTAAAGCCAATACGGAGCTCAGCAATATTGCAGCAGCCAAAAGCTTTCAGCTTCCGGGCACACTTGCGCAGGAACATCAGAAACATGTGGACCATCTCACAAAAATGGAAGGCGCTGAGTTTGACAAAGCATATATGAAAATGATGACCAGCGATCACGAGAAAGACATCAAGGCATTTGAAAAAGCAGCAGCCAGTTCATCAGACAATACGCTGAAGGATTTCGCCACCCGTACATTGCCTGTATTGCGCATGCACCTGGATTCAGCGAAAGCCATCCAGAAATCACTGAAGTAAAATCAATTTAAAATGGTAATACCTTTCATTGCCCTGCTTGCAATCATCATCATCATTGTGGTGGTGTTATTGTACGGCGCCTCCAAAAGGCGACGGCAAAAAATGGGCGAAAGGAAGTAAAGGATCAGCACCCGTGAAAACAGGTGCTGATTTTCTGTTAGACCGAAGCAGTAACGAGCTGCTTCATCATATTTGCCTTTCCCTGATGATACCACACGCCGAACGCGTCTGTAAAGGCAGCAAACACTGCATTGATGATATGCACCGCATTGCCAGACTCTTCGATGGATGGCTGATAATTGTTGTAAGAAGCGCTTTCATGCTCCTCATTAGTTTTTTCCATGGCATGGTTTGCTTCGGAATGCGCATGTACCTGCCCGAAATACTCCAGTTCCTCCTCTCTTCCCATTGTACGTACCAGTTTGAACACCGGTTCATTGAAACAATCGAATGTTGCTTCCAGTGATTCTATGAGCACGAGTTTGTAAAATGGCGTGTTGAATGTTTTGGCCAGGTGGATGCTTTTGTAAACCACTTCGCGCACTGCCGCCCAGGGCTCAGACCAGATCTCCGTGATCATGTCTGTTGGATCGATAGCCAGGAACTCTTTTCCATAACTGATCCGCTCCAGGTCCTTCAGGTACCATTTCCAGTGGTAAGAGTCTTCTTCACAATGAATGTTCACGCTCTGCTGCATGGGATCGGAGCTGCCTTCCACCTGCATTTCAGCAAGGATATCCTTGAACCCCATCACAAAGAATAACATGGCGGGCGTGAAGCTGAGCCTTGATTCCGGGGTAAGGCTATCGTCCCCGACCAGCCTGCAAAGTTCTGAATTGCACAATTCTTTCTTTTTGGCTTCCAGTGTTTGTATGATCGCTAGCATGGTATAGATTTTGAAGCCAAGCTAACGCATCAATTGATGTAAGATAATTGCAGCGGCTGCGATGCGGCATTAATAAAGTATTAACCGTTGACTTATCAATCTGAATGCAATCACAAAGTTTTGATAACCTGAGCCGGCAATCAGGAAGTTTACTTAAATTGTACACTATCCCCGGTTGCCTGCCCGCAGATCCCCAATATCTTTCCATAATCTATAAACATGAATCATATGATCCTCGGGAAAAATACACCTGCACCTGATTTTACATTATTCTCAACGCCTGATCAGAAATTATCGCTTGATGACTTCAAGGGGAAGCGCCTGGTACTTGCTTTCTATCCGGCCGACTGGAGCCCTGTGTGCAGCGACCAGATGGCACTCTACAATGAAACCCTGAAAATCTTCCGAGGCTACAACGCAGAAGTACTGGGTATTTCAGTAGACAGCAAATGGTGTCACCTGGCATTCTCAGACAACCGGAAGCTGCATTTCCCACTCCTGGCCGATTTTGAGCCAAAGGGAGATGTGAGCCGCAAATACGGTGCTTATAACGAAGAGAACGGAGAGAGTCGCCGCGCCCTGTTCGTAATAGATGAAGAAGGCATCATACAGTGGAGTTATCTCTCCCCTGATGGCATCAACCCGGGAGCCGATGGCATACTGGATGCCCTCGATGCAATGAACAACCAAAATAAATAATACAACGTATGTCAACATTAAGAGTGCCGGTAGGTGATAAAGACCATATCACCGGCGACCTGCATGCGGAAAAAGTACTGGTTGAATATGGAGATTACCAGTGCCCGCACTGCGCAAAAGCCCACCCCTTCGTACAAAAACTGCTGAAGGAATTCAAAGGAGAGGTCAAATTCGTTTTCAGGAATTTTCCATTACAGGAAGTACACCCCATGGCCATGATGGCGGCACTTGCCACGGAAGCGGCGGCAAAACAGGATAAGTTCTGGGAGATGCATGATATCATTTTCGAGCACCAGCAAACACTGAGCGCAGATGCCATCCTTGATTTTGCAGCGGAGCTGGGCATGGACCAGGCCCGATTCGGGAAGGACCTGCTGGATAAGGAGCTGATGAATAAGGTAGAGCGTGATTTTGTGAGCGGTCTGCGCAGCGGCGTAAATGGCACTCCTACATTCTTTCTGAATGGGCAGCTGGTGACCACTTATAATGAAACCTATGAATCCCTGGCAGCTGCATTAAAGGGATGATAAATTTACTCAGGGTGCTGCAATCGCCGCGTCCCCGCGAGTGACCACTATGAAGTTCGCCTCTGGCGAACCAACCGGGTGCAACACCTGATTGGTTTGCCAGAGGCGAAAAAATAAGTAACTCGCCGGAGGCGAGCTACTGGACACTGCGAAATTAATTCTTACAGATTCTCCGAAGCGATGATCGACCAGTCTTTATTCTGGTTTCCTTTCTCCAGCCATTTGTCCATCTCTTTAGCGATCGCCGGGATCACGGTGAGCGTTTTATTTCCTTTTGCAGCTTCTTCCATCATCAGCCTGGCATCTTTGCGGGCCATCTGGAGCTCCCAGCTGGGGCTGTCGTAATCCGCCGTCATGATCCGCTTCAGCCTTGCAGGAGCGGCCGCGCCGGGGTTCCATTCGCTGAAGAGGTCGGTGATCACGGAACCGGGCAGGTCCATGGCTTTGGCTGTTGCCAGCATATCGGAGAAACCTCCGGTAAGCGTAATGAGGAACATATTACCCAGCAGTTTCACACCTGCTGCTTTACCTGGACGGTCGCCCAGGTTGATCACCTTGCCCGTCATGGTTTCCAGCCAGGGAAGGATCTGAGCCGCTACTTCCTGGTTGCCAGAGACCAGCATTACACCGCTGCCTTCGAGGGCATTGGCTGGCCCCATGAATACGGGCACATGCACATAGGTTATATCTTTAGCAGCCCATTCTTTGGTACGTTTTTCAGCGCCTTCCACGGAAGTGGTGGTATGGTCGAGTATTACGGCCCCGGGTTCAAATCCCGGTGCGGCCTGAGCCAGCACGGCATCCACCACAGCGTCATCCGACAGGGTGATATGGATACGCTTCACTCCTTTCACCGCGTCCACGATGGAATCGAATGCTTTTGCACCTTCAGCTTCCAGCGCTTTTGCCTTATCTGCTGTTCTGTTCCAAACCTGTACCTGTTGCCCTTTTTTCAGCAATGCCTTTGTGAAGTTGGAACCGAGCAGTCCCATCCCTAAAAATGCGATCATGATTAATAGTTTGGTCAAAAGTAGGGAATGCTGCCAATATAATTCAGCTACCCTTCTTTACATTGTGTTTGATTTCGATCCATACGGGTGCATGGTCGCTTGTTTTCTCCCATCCCCGCACGTATTTATCAACTTCTGCGGCTACTAACTTTTTATCGAAGTGACGGCTCAGGAGAAAGTGATCGATCCGGATGCCCGCGTCCCGTGCATAGGCCTGTCTGAAATAATCCCAGAATGTAAATATCTTTTTATCCGGATGCATGGTGCGGAGCGCATCCGTCCAGCCCTGCGCCACCAGTTTGGCATAAGCCTGCCGGGATTCAGGAAAGAACAGGGCATCTTTTACCCAGCTCTCAGGTTTGTATGCATCCATTTCGGTCGGGATCACATTGAAATCGCCGAGGATGATCACGGGCATATCTTCGGCCAGTAATTTCTTTGCATGTGTGGTGAGCCTTTTGAACCAGGCGAGTTTATAATCAAATTTTGGGCCCGGCGCAGGATTACCATTGGGCAGGTAAATGCATACGATGCGGATGCCGGCCACGTCCGCTTCCAAATACCGGCTATGCATATCCTCAGGATCTCCCGGTAACGCCTTCCTGATCTCTTTCGGCTCTCCCACCCTGCTCAGGATGGCTACGCCATTCCAGCTTTTCTGTCCATGCCAGATCACCTGGTATCCCAGTTCCTCCACAGCCTGTAATGGAAATTTCTCCTGCGGTGCTTTCAGTTCCTGCAGGCAGGCTATATCAGGCTGTGATTCCTTCAACCAGCGGAGGAGAACAGGCAGGCGGCCATTCACGCCATTCACATTATAGGTAGCGATCTTCATATCAGTAAGGTATTATCTTATTTAACGCGGCTCCACACGGTTGTTCTGCCCAGTATCGAGAGCCCCATATATCCACGGATATTGAGCTTCTCGCCTGACAAGGTCATTTTACAACTGTATGTCTTGCCGCTTTTAGGATCATAGATCTTTCCATCAGTATACACACCATCATCGTAAATAAAATTGGACAGCAGAACCAGGTCTTTCAGATTTCTGCTGCGCAATGAAGCATCGTTGTTCTTTTCATCTTTACGCGAGGTCTTTCCATCTGCTTCATACATTTTTGATGCCCAGATGAGTTTGCCGAAATATTTATCGCCGGTTTTATAGATCTCGATCTTTCCATCTTTGTCCTCACTGAGCCACTGGCCCAGCACCTGGTCGGCCTGCTGGCTGCGGGCTGCCGCTGAAAACACCAGGGTAAGGGTAAGCAACACGATTTGTTT